>NZ_JAKEUW010000005.1:0-148804 GCF_022398115.1 Vibrio sp. Isolate22
TATGAGTAGGAAAGGAAACTGCTGGGACAATGCTTGTGTTGAGAGTTTCTTCCATTCTATGAAAGTGGAAGCGATCCAATATGAGCCGATTATGACGAGAGAGCAGATGCGCCAAACGATCTTCGAGTACATAGAGGTTGATTATAATCGAACGAGAAGGCACAGTGCTCTTGGGTATCTAAGCCCAGTTAACTTTGAACAACAAAATGTCGCTTAATGAAGTGTCCAGTCTGGCTGGAGCAGATCAGTGCAAGAAAAGCGACTCTTCAATACACTCTCTAAACGATAGCAAGCACCAAATGTCGGCAGTGGATTGGACAATAACTTGATGAGTGCAGCCAAAGCAGGCTAATAAGTCGGCACAAGCGAGTCGTTCCCCCTCTTTTGCTAACCCTTGCTTATACGCTTTCTTGGTGTATTTGTCAGACTTACTTCCGAAAGGGGCGTCGCAACTACTGCCATTTGATGTACGACTAAGGTTCGGTATATAAATCGCATTCTCTTTTTCAATCACAAGAACATCAATACCAAGGTTCTTTTGTGCATCTTCTGGCGACACACCATTCTTTATTTGTTCTTCACGAATGGCCAGAGAGTCTTGCAGCATCCCATTATTGCTTTGCTTATTACCCTGACTGTAATGTTTTTTCCGAACATTAGGTGTATTTCCAAGCATAATGTCGTTAGTTATTTCACCTTGATGGTATGCGGTTAATTGAGCGCCCGTTTCACGGAATCGACTAATGACAGGGCGCAATCGTCGTCCTGTTTGATCGGTGAAAGTAAAGTACTTTTCCATCCAAGATTGAAGGAAGCTTTGTAGGGTTGCCCTTTTGATAGGTTGAACTTTTTTCGAGGCAATGTTTTGCAGTAGTAGGGCATTTTCACCAGTAGAAATTAATCGTGAAGCCTCAAGTAACTTATCGAAAAAATCCATCGAATACTTTGGTATTTCTAGTTCGTGCTCACCCACTTCAACACTAATGGTTTTAAAAGCTCGGCGCTTAAATGCTGGCATTGTATACCACACTTCACCCACCTTAAGTGATGCATTTGTAGGCTGCTTTAACTTAAACAAGTCACCTGTATTGGCATAGGTGTAATACGCCATTAGAAATGTACCAGCTGCCATCATTTTTGTTATGCCACTACATAATTGATATTCACTTCCTTTCCAGATAAAGGTCATGGTTGGTATGCTTTGGTGAGCCTGAATATGCTTATCAGGGACGCTTACAAATTGTTGATGCGTTTGTTTAAATAGTGCTCGTAAAAAAGGCAGTATTTGTTTTAAATCGCTTCGTGTATAGGCTTCAAAAGGCTCGACATCACTACAATATCGCACAACAATATTGTCAAAGTACGATCGAGGCAAATCTAGGTATTGAGTAAAAAGATTCAATAATAACGTATGAGTTTTTCTATAGGTTGAGTTTTTGATTTGCCCTAACATCACACGCTCATTTTGATGCGTCATATATTCCTCAATTGAGGACTGAGTAAAGGATTTAACATCGCTCTTGTCACACCATCGAAGGTATTGCAATAATTTGAAGAAATAGGAGTGTAGTTTTTCGTGACTACCACCTTCCTCGATAGCTTCGTCAAATCGAGCTTTTATTTGATGAATACAGCCTTTTCTATCGGCACTTTCAAACTGTTCACCTTGCTGTAAAGCTTCAGTGGATGGAGCGTTTTTAACCAAAAATCGATTAAAATCAGCTAGTTTGTTCCCCTCTACCTTCAAGTGAATACACAAGTCGGGATTCCAGTTATGAAGGTACGTGATGTTACTCATTATCTGCCACCAACACTTCATGCATAATGTTATCTAGAATGCCAAATTTTACTTTGAATGCTTCCTTACGTTTTAGGTAACGCAGGTACTTCCAAGTGGTAGATTCATTTTTATGTCCCATCCAACTCATTAGTAGTTCCATACATTCCACAACAGGCAAGCCAGCTTCAAGAAGGTCATTGAGGCGATAAGTGCAGTATGTTGAGCGAAAGTCATGATAACGGTGCTCAAAGGCAGGGTGCGCTTGCTTGATTTTTGTCCTTAATTCTCCCCATCTTGCCTCTATGGATTTTGCTGAAACAGGGTTGCCCTGTTCACTAATAAATAAGGGTTCATGATTTAGGCAAAACTCTAGTTTTCCGACCATTTCATGGCTTAACCCTTTTGTGGACTCTTCGAAATTATCTAGCTTTGTATTGAGCTTGTTTGCTCGCTTCAAACGACGATTGGAGGTGCGGTAAGCCCCTAGCTCAATAAGTAATACTTTAGATATTTCAATGGTTCTCTCTTTGCCGTATTTAGTGTGAACCCCGTTACGATGGGGAGAGGTGGTTATTTCATATCGGTGCTCAGACTCGGCAAGAGGTCGAGCAATATCAAGTGCATCAAGCGTTAGTGTCGCGACTTCTTGAATTCGTAACCCTGTATCAATAGAAATCAGAATTTGTAGTCTAAGCTCTTCGGATGCCATAGGTAAGTAGCTGGTTAACGTGGATAAGTCTTCTTGGCTTAATGGTGTTAAAGGGCGTATGTTTTTACTATCGTTGTCTCTTGGTACTTTGATGCGTAAATCGCTCGTTTCTACCATGAAGCTTGGAGTGGTATGAGCTAGCATATCGGTTCGATTAACAGAAACAAACTCGATATTAAATGGTGCTTCTTTCTCATTCTTAATCTTTAGATAACCATCGTGCATCAACCATTTGTAGTAATTTACCACCTGATTCATGCGTACACTGGCTGTAGAGTGAGCCAGGTCCTCCCTTTTTATTAATTTCAATAAGTAAGAACGAAATAGGTAAGTCGGTTTTAAACGCTTGATGGGTGGGAATACATCCCATTGAAGACTGCTGTCCTCAAGAAATTGGTAGTAACTTTTTAAAGCTTGAGCATATGGCTGTAAATCTATCGTTTGCTTGACCGCTTTTTGATAGAAGAAGTAGCTGTTTGCTTGGTGATTAAATTCACCGTTTTCTGAATAGAGAGTCGGTAGGGAGCTGATATTATCAGCAGAAGGTGTAACAAAGCATTGTCCATCACTTATAGATAGCTGAGATTCTTTAAAAACATTGTCGGAACTGATTAGAAACGCCATAAAATCCTCATGGAAAACACTGTTCATACACCCAGTATGGTCGGTAGTGATATATTTTCCAGATTTATTTATATGTGTAAGATGCTTTTCCTACATTAACCTGTCATAGTACCTAATTCTATCCTGTAGCTCCTATAGAAAAGCACCCCAATAGTATGAATAAATCTGAGCTCCGCCAAATAATCTTAGAGCAACTTGAAGCCCGATTACGTATCGCGCAGTCCGCTACACAGCGTGCCATTGACGCAGCTACTGATGAAGAGACGGTACCTGAACACAAGTACGATACGTTGGCGTTAGAAGCCTCGTACCTTGCTCACGGGCAAGCGGTGAGAGTGCTAGAGTGCGAAGAGGATATTCAGTGTTACCGAAACCTAGTTTTACGGGATAGTGAGAAAGTGACAGTGAGTAGCTACGTTGTGGTGATTGACGAGCATGACCAATATAAGCATTTTTTCATGGGGCCAAGAGTCGGTGGGCTTTCTGTTACCTGGAACGGTAATGAAGTATCTATTGTGACTGCGAATGCACCGTTTGGTCGGGCTCTTATGGGGAAAGAAGTCGGCGACGAGGTTGAGTTTAGCGTCGCTGATAAACCGTTTTGTTACGAAGTGGTTTCTATTGATTGAGCTCCGAGTGAATTGATATAAAACCTAGCCCTGACAAAGAAGCATAAACTCAGGGTATAGTAATCTGGCAGATTGATGAGAGGATGTTATGAAAAGCAATGTATTTATGAAAAACAGTGTGTTAATTGCATCGTTAACAGCGGCGATCTCTGTTGTGAGCCTGCCAACATTTGCAGCTCAATGTCGAGTTGATTTGAAGAATGAATTGCGAATCGATGACCAAAAAGTCGAAATTCATCAGGTAAATGGTGATACCGCCGTGTTCGATAACAACAACGATCTCTATATTCATGGCGAGAAAGTTGAGCTTGATGCTGACCAACAAGCGGCGATTGAAAAATATCGCGAGAGTATGAGTGAGTACATACCGCGAGCTAAGCAGATGGCAAGCGAAAGTCTCGCATTAGCCAATGATGTGATTGATGATATTGCTGTTAGTTTAGACTCTCCAGAATCGTTTGATAACGTAAAAGAGTCGATGAAAACGTTTTTCGCAGACCTAGAAGCCCGCTACTACAAAGACGGTGAATTGGTTTTGCCTGCAGACAGCTTTGAGTCGATGACCAATGGTTGGTCTGAAGACTTCGAAAAAGCTAAAGAGATTTTTAACCAAGAGTTTATCTCTAGTGCTTTTAATGCCATGTCAGAAAAGATGAAACAAGAAGGCGGACTTAACCTGACAGAATTGACGGACAGCATGGCTGAACTCAAGCTGAAAGTTGAAGAGCGAATGAAGCAGCACGCCAAGCTGATGGAAGAAGAAAGCGCAGAGCTCTGTGACTCTCTTGATGAGATGGCGGAACAAGAGCAAGAGCTGCATGAAATCATTCCGAACCTAAAAGATTATCAAGTATTCACGATTTAATTCGAGTCTAGTGATGAATAGCAAGAGCACCGATGGGTGCTCTTTTTGTTTGTGTTGCTTGCCCAACGAACAATATCTGACTTGGTTTTGGGCGTTCTGATAATCCTTGTGTTTATGGTGATGGAAAACTATCGAACTGGATTTTTGTTAATTTTGCGGTTCTAAATAGCGCATTGATTGTAAAAATTAGAGAATTGTTCATTTATTGGTTGTGTCTATCATTGCTTTTTATTACCGTACTTCTCAACTAGTTCACTGATTCTTTGTGCGAGCAATATGGACCAACAATCTTCTTCTTCAAGAGAGCTGTTTAGTTCTCGTTTAGGCTTTATTTTAGCTGCGGCTGGTGCTGCTGTTGGCTTGGGTAACATTTGGGGTTTTCCAACTCAGGTAGCGAGCAATGGCGGTGGTGCCTTTCTACTGGTTTACCTAATCATGATTTTCGTGGTTGCGTTTCCTATGCTGGTGGTTGAAATGGCGATTGGTCGTCATGGCCAAGCCAACCCAGTTGATAGCATGCGCTCACTAACGAGTAACCCGCTAGGAAAGAAGGTCGGTGAATTTGTTGGTTGGATTGGGTTAAGTGTCCCAAGTGCCGTATTGGCTTTTTACAGCATTGTTGGTGGCTGGTTGATCTGCTTCCTAATTGGTGCTGTCGCTGATCTTATTGGTCTAGAGGCGGCTGCTGATTGGTTCAAAGGCTTCAGTGTTGAGCGTAATGTATTTGGTACTGTAGCGTTCTACGTACTGACCATTCTCATTGTACAGGGCGGTGTTAAGCAAGGTATCGAGAAGTGGTCGACGCGCTTAATGCCAGCGCTGTTTGTTTTGTTCGGCTTGTTGTTCGTATACATCATGACTCAAGCTGGCGCAATGGAAGGCTTGAAGCATTACCTAGTGCCTGATTTTGAAAAGGTGTGGGATAGAAAACTGATTCTAGCGGCGATGGGACAAGGCTTCTTCTCGCTAACGATTGGTGGCTGTTCAATGTTGGTTTATGGATCTTACTTAAGTAAGAAAGAAAACCTGCCAAAAATGGCAATGAACGTGACGCTGGTAGATACTGCAGTGGCTTTTATTGCTGGTTTGGTAGTAATGCCAGCAATGTTTGTTGCGATGCAAAAAGGCGTTCAAATCTATGCAGAAGATGGCTCGCTGTTAAGTTCTGACACGCTAGTGTTCACTGTTCTGCCTTTGATGTTTGATAGCTTGGGTGTGCTCGGTCAGATCTTCGCAATTGTTTTCTTCTTGTTGCTAACCATTGCAGCACTAACGTCTTCTATCTCAATGTTAGAAGGCCCGGTAGCGTTAGTGAGCGAGCGTTTTAATACTAGACGTACGCCAACAAGCTGGGTGATTGGCGGTGCAATCGCACTATTTAGTGTGGTGATTGTTTACAACTTTGCTGCGATGTTTGGCATGGTTGCGATGATTGCGACACAGTACTTGCAGCCAATTGCTGCATTGATGTTCTGTCTGTTTGGTGGATTGGTGTGGAGCCGAGCTTCAAAAGTGAAAGAGCTTGAGCAAGGCTGCCCGGACTTTCAACTTGGCTGGTTTGGTAAGGTTTGGCCGATGTATGTGAAGTTCGTGTGCCCAATCTTAGTTGCAACGGTAATCTGGGCTTCTTTCGGCTAATTCGCCGTTATTGTTCACTTGTCTATTGTTTAGACCTGAATTTACCAAAGCCGCTCTCATAGAGCGGCTTTGTTGTATTTGAATGATAATGTAACGGTTTGTTGATAAGAAAAAGGCGCATCCCCGAGGGAATGCGCCTTTGAAACTTAGGAGATAAGTACTCGCTTACTTGATTTCCATACCTTGTGCTTGCAAGTCTGCATGGTAAGAGGAACGTACAAACGGACCACATGCTGCGTGAGTGAAGCCTAGCTCTAGAGCAATCTCTTTTAGCTCGTCGAACTCTGAAGGTGGCACGTAGCGTTCTACAGGTAAATGGTGACGGCTTGGCGCTAGGTATTGACCAAGAGTCAGCATAGTTACGCCGTGCTCACGAAGGTCTTTCAGTACTTGAATGATCTCTTCTTTGGTTTCACCAAGGCCCATCATAACGCCAGATTTTGTTGGGATATCTGGGTGCTGCTCTTTGAACTTCTTCAGTAGATCAAGAGACCACTTGTAGTTCGCACCTGGACGCGCTTTACGGTATAGGCGTGGCGCAGTCTCTAGGTTGTGGTTGAAAACATCTGGCGGATTGTCTTTCAGTAGCTCTAGTGCAACGTCCATACGACCACGGAAGTCTGGAACCAGCGTTTCGATGCGAATGTTTGGGTTTAGCTCGCGGATCTCACGGTTACAGTCTGCAAAGTGCTTCGCACCACCGTCACGCAAGTCATCACGGTCTACTGAAGTGATTACAACATACTTCAGTTTCATGTCTTGAATTGTCTTAGCCAGCTTTTTCGGCTCTTCTGCTTCAGGAGCAACAGGACGACCATGGGCAACATCACAGAACGGGCAGCGACGAGTACAGATAGCGCCAAGAATCATAAACGTTGCCGTACCGTGGTTGAAACACTCGGCTAGGTTAGGGCAAGACGCTTCTTCACAAACTGAGTGCAGGTTGTTTTTGCGCATTGCTGATTTGATTTCTTGGATACGATGGCTGTCTGAAGGAAGTTTAATCTTCATCCATTCTGGCTTACGTAGTACTTCTTTCTGTTCAGCAGGCATATTCTTTACGGGAATTAATGCCATTTTGTCAGCGTCACGATATTTAACGCCTTTTTCCATTTGGATTGGTTTGCTCATGATTTTATGCTTCTGCTGTAATGTTACTGGTGGCTTGAATGTCTACTTGGTCATAGCCGAGCAGCTCTACGAGCTCTTGTATTAACTGTTGCTCAACGTTCTCTAATTCACTTGGTCCGCCTAGTTGGCTTACCTGTGCCATTTCCATACCTTGGTAACCACATGGGTTAATGCGTAGGAATGGGGACAGGTCCATATCAACGTTTAGTGCTAGCCCATGGAATGAGCAGCCACGTCGAATTCGTAATCCGAGTGAACAGATTTTCTTGCCATCGACATAAACACCAGGAGCGTCAGGTCGGGCAGCTGAATCTATATTGTAAGCTTTCAGAGTGTTGATTACGAGGTTCTCGATATGAGTAACCAAATCGCGCACTCCGAACTTCTTGCGGCGGATGTTAATCAGAAAGTACGCAACTAACTGACCTGGGCCGTGATAAGTCACTTGGCCACCGCGATCGCTTTGTATCACAGGGATATCGCCAGCATTTAATACATGCTCAGCTTTGCCTGCTTGTCCTTGAGTGAAGACAGGGTTGTGTTCAACCAACCACACTTGGTCTACGTCTTCTTCTGTGCGTTCGTCTGTGAACTTATGCATGGCTTTCCATACAGGTTCGTAATCCTGACGGCCTAATTTTTTTACGATTAGCTTATTTTGCAAAGCGGCACTCCCTCAAGGATTAATAAAGTGAACGCATTATAAACGTGAAACATGATTCTAACTACAGATGGACTGCAAGGTTTTTCAACTTTCTTTGTATTTATTTAAAATTAAGTTGAATGAATTTGACCGCATTAGGGTGCTATAAACAAAAACAGCGGCAATAAGCCGCTGTTTTTCATGCGTAATCGAGGATTACAGAACCATACGAACGATTTCGATCTCGCCTAGTTCTTTGTATAGCGTTTCCACCTGCTCAATTGAAGTCGCAGTGATGTTGATAGAAACAGAGTGGTAGTTACCCTTTGCACTTGGTTTTAGTGTTGGGCTGTAGTCACCAGGAGCATGACGCTGGATCACTTCTAGCACTAGTTCAGTCAGTTCTGGCTTAGCGTGGCCCATTACTTTGTAAGTGAATGAACAAGGGAACTCTAAGAGGTCTTTTAGTTTTGCATCAGAATTGATGTTCATGATTAGCTCCAAAAGGCTAGACTCTCGCAAATTGGCGGAAGTCGATAAAAAGCGTGTTCGGTCAGTAGACTCGAGTAATAAGGCGGAATATTACGTGTAAATATCACTGAACTCAAGATCAACAAAAGCCGCACATGGCGGCTTTTGTTTCGCTAAAGAGTAAATAATGAACTTACTCATTAGGTTAGCTTTCCTACAAGCCAAGGTTTTGTTTAGAACAAAATCTTGGACTTACTTAGAATAAGCCTTTGAATAGTAGTACTAGGTAATCCCATAGGCGGCTAAATAGGCTGCCTTGCTCTACGTCTTCAAGTGCTAGTAGTGGGTATTCCGCAACGTCTTCACCATCAACTTGGTAGAAAAGTTTACCAACAACATCACCTTTGCTGATTGGCGCTTCTAGCTCTTTCTCAAGTACAAAGCTTGCTTTAAGGTCTTTAGCTTGGCCGCGAGGCAGAGTGACGAAAGTATCTTCATCAACACCTAGCGCTACCGTATCTTTGCTACCCATCCAGATTTTTTCTTCTACGAAAGTTTCACCAGCAGTGTGTGGTGCTACTGTTTCGAAGAAGCGGAAGCCGTAGCTAAGCAGCTTTTTGCTTTCTGTTTTACGAGCGTTTGCATTCTTAGTACCCATCACAACCGCAACTAGGCGCATTTTGCCTTCTGTTGCTGAGCTTACTAGGCTGTAACCTGCATTGCTTGTGTGGCCTGTTTTAATGCCATCAACGTTCATGCTCTTGTCCCACAACAGACCATTACGGTTGTATTGGGTGATGCCGTTGTATGTGAATTTTTTCTGTGAGTAGATACGGTACTCATCAGGAACGTCACGAATTAGCGCCTGACCAAGCAGTGCCATATCGTAAGGCGTTGAGTATAGGTTCGGGTTGTCTAGACCGTGCACGTTAGCAAAGTGCGTGTCTTTCATGCCGATAGAGCTTGCCCATGCGTTCATTAGGTCCACGAATGCGTCTTCTGAACCTGCAATGTGCTCAGCCATTGCAACACAAGCATCGTTACCTGATTGAATGATGATACCGCGGTTCAGTTCTTCAACTTTAACCGTTGTGCCAACTTCAACGAACATTTTAGATGAGTCTGGGAAGTTTTTAGCCCAAGCATTTTCACTGATTACAACATCGTCGTTTAGGTTGATGTTACCACGCTCAAGTTCTTGACCGATTACGTAGCTCGTCATCATCTTGGTTAAACTTGCTGGAGAAAGTTGAGTATTCATCTCTTTCTCTGCTAGTACTTTGCCTGAATGGTAATCCATCAGAACAAAACCTTTAGCGGCGATTTGTGGTGCATCAGGAACAACAATTGGAGCAGCGAATGACGATGTAGCTATTGTTGCTGAAAGCGCAACAGAAGTAGCAAAAATCGTTTTAACAAGTTTATTAGATTTAATCATTTTGAATGCAATTATTTGGTGAACTATTCATATCTTACCAGAATCACTCTGTCACACCAGAGCGCTGATTACCAGAGGTTACTGTCAGATTAATTAGCGAGTTAGCGTGTGTTTCTTGATATAAGCAGAAGGGTAACCCATCAGCTTAACCTGTTCTAATTTCTCTTGAGTCAGAGCATAGTCATGAAATGGCCCAAGCATCAGTCGGTATTGACCATCATTTGGCTGCAAGAAGCTTGCTACTGCTAGCTTTTCGCTGAGATCTTTGGCTAACTTCTCCGTTCTGTCTTCATGTTGCGATGTCGCGACTTGAATAATAAATTGTGGCAAAGCCGCCTTCTTTTTAGCGTCAGTTGGCATTGCAACTTTGATTACTTCAATCTCAACATTTGCGGTGCCTGTCCTTAAGACATCAAGCTTGTAAGCCGCCGCATAACTGAGGTCAATGATTCGCCCTTCATGGAATGGGCCGCGATCATTAATACGCACAATCGTTGTTTTGTTGTTGTCGGTATTAGTGACTTTGACATAACTTGGAATCGGCAATGTTTTGTGTGCCGCCGACATCGAATACATGTCGTAAATCTCGCCGTTAGATGTCAAATGACCATGAAATTTTTTGCCGTACCAAGACGCTTTGCCTTTCTCGGTGAAGCCTTCGGTTTCCTTTACGATTTTGTAGTCTTCACCACGTAGGGTGTAGTCACTGTTACCACCTAGGCTGTATGGTTCATATTGAGGATGTGCGTCCTCTAAATGCTCGACCGAGATAGGAGCATCAGGCGCGATATCTGAATCGATATCGTAGCGGCCACTTGGCTTCTGCGAGGAACAGCCATTGATTAAAATCGCTAAGCCCAGAATTGAGACTATTTTTTTGATTGGCAGCTCATCAACCAAAGATGCTTTTTTTGAAAACGTTGTAATAGACATCGATTAGGTCGCCTTTGAGAATGCTTTTCTGTGTGTGTGGATCGACATTAAAATACCAAAACCAGCCATTAAGGTAACCATAGAGGTACCGCCATAGCTGACCAAAGGAAGAGGTACACCTACAACCGGTAGAATGCCACTTACCATGCCAATATTTACAAAAATATAAACGAAGAAGCTCAGTACAATACTGCCGCCCATCATTCGACCAAAGGCCGTTTGCGCTTGGCTTGCTAGGTACAAACCACGTCCAATAATGAATAGGTAGATAGCCAGTAAGAACAAGATACCTATCATGCCCCATTCTTCAGCGATAACCGCAAAGATGAAGTCAGTATGGCGCTCTGGAATGAACTCTAGTTGAGACTGAGTCCCTTGTAGCCAGCCTTTTCCGGATATACCGCCTGAACCTATCGCAATCTTACTTTGAATGATGTGGTAACCCGCACCTAATGGATCTGATTCAGGATCAAAAAGGGTTCTTACACGCACCTTTTGGTATTCACGCATTAAGAAGAACCACAGAATTGGGATAAATGCGCCCAAGGCAACTGCTGCACTGGCAATGATCTTCCAGCTAATACCTGCTAGGAATATCACGAAGATACCCGATGCCGCGATAAGGATAGATGTGCCTAAATCGGGTTGCTTAGCAATTAGAATGGTAGGTACAAACACCATAACCAGCGAGATCGCCAAGGTTTGGAATGTCGGTGGTAGTGAACGTTTACCAATAAATCTCGCCAGCATTAAAGGCACGGCTAGCTTTAAGAGCTCTGAGGGCTGGAAGCGAACAAAGCCGAAATTGAGCCAGCGCTGCGCACCTTTAGAGGCTTCGCCAAAAAAGAGTACGCCTAATAGCAAAACAACGCCGCCAGCGAATAGCACTGGGGCTAAAGTCTCGTAGGTACGTGGTGATATCTGAGCTAAGAAGATCATTACGCCCAAAGAGAGTGCCATACGCATCGCCTGGCGATCCATCATCGCTAAGCTCTGTCCACTCGCGCTGTACATGATTAATAAGGCAAAGCCCATTAAAACTAGAATGCCGAGTAAGAGTGGCAGATCGATATGGAGCCTTTCAAATAAGGCTCTGTTTCGTCCTGTTGAAGGATCAAGTTTCATTATTTTATTGGCTCGCTTTGATAATCTTCTGCAAGGATAATGTGGTCTAGAATTCGTCTTACTACTGGAGCACCATTAGAAGAACCACCACCGGCATTTTCTAGAACAATGGTAACAACGGCCTCTGGAGATTCGATAGGTGCGTAGCCAGTAAACAATGCGTGGTCACGTAGGTGCTCAGCGATTTCATCGGCGTTGTACTCTTCATCTTCTTTCAGACCAAAGACTTGTGCTGTACCTGACTTACCTGCGGTAACGTAAGACATATTTTGGAATGAGCGTCTTGCCGTTCCTTTTTTGCCGTGGTTAGCCAGCTTCATACCTTCTTGAGCGATATCCCAGTACTTCTTCTTAACGCCTGTTAGCGGCGGGTAAGTTTCAATGTCCGACATAACTTGCTCGTCGAATGGGTGACCGTTTTCAATGGTGGCCCGCAATAGGTGAGGTGCTGTCACCTCGCCCTTATTGACCAGCACAGAGGTCGCTTTTGCAATCTGCATTGGTGTAGCTGTCCAGTAGCCTTGCCCGATACCTACAGGGATTGTGTCACCTTGGTACCATGGCACACGGTGTCTGGCCATTTTCCAGTCTCGGGTTGGCATGTTGGCTTTACTTTCTTCGTAAATGTCGATGCCCGTGTAATCACCAAATCCAAACATCATCATCCATTTGGATATGCGGTCTATACCTAGGTCATACGCGATCTGGTAGAAGAAAGTGTCCACCGACTCTTCGATGGCTTTTACGATATCGACTTTACCGTGTCCCCAACGTAACCAATCTCGAAATGGTCGAGTTTTAGAGTTCGGGATCTTCCAATAGCCAGGATCGTTACGCGTGGTATTTGGAGTTATGACACCTTCTTGTAAAGCTGCAACGGCCATAAACGGTTTGATTGTTGATGCTGGTGGATAGATGCCAAGTGTGGTTCGGTTTACCAGAGGGCGGTTCTTATCCTGAAGCAGTGCGTTGTAACCTTTAGAGGAAATGCCATGTACGAACGCATTCGGGTCATAGCTTGGGCTTGAAACCATCGCCAATACGCCGTTATCTTTTGGATCCAATACAACTGCTGAGCCACGGCGTCCATCGAGTAGCTTATGAACATAAAGCTGAAGGTTGATATCCAGGTTCAGTACAATATCTTTACCCGGAACAGAAGGGACAAATTTTAGCGTGCGGATAACTCGACCGCGGCTGTTGACTTCAACTTCTTGATAGCCGGCTGTGCCGTGTAGCAAATCTTCGTAATAGCGTTCGATACCGAGCTTACCGATATCACGAGTCGCTTGGTAATTGGCGTCTTTTTCTTCCCGTACTAAGCGTTGCATATCACGGTCGTTGATACGAGAGACATAACCAATAACGTGGGTAAGCACATCACCATACGGGTAGAAGCGCTTTAAAGTACCTGTAACTTCAACACCTGGGAATTTGTGTTGATTTACCGAGAATATAGCAACTTGCTCTTCTGTCAGCTGGTTAAGAATAGGTACTGATTTAAAGCGTCGTGAATTACGGCGCTCACGGTTAAACCGTTCAATACGCTCTGGTGGGATCTCAATTAACTCTTGTAGACGGACAAGTGTGTCGTCCATGTCTTTAATTTTTTCTGGTGTGATTTCTAGGTTGAAAACCGGACGGTTCTCGGCAAGAAGTACACCGTTTCGATCGTAAATCAAACCGCGGTTTGGTGCGATTGGCACTACCTTAATACGGTTGTCGTTAGAGCGAGTTTTATAGTCTTGATATTGGTTGACCTGAATGTTGTACAGGTTAACAACCAACAAGGACATCATGACTATGATGCCTGCAAACGCAACAAAAGCACGGCTAGTAAATAGTCGTGCTTCTGCTTTGTAATCACGGATTTGGCTACGTTTACGTAACATTAACGCTTATTCTCGATGATAAGGGTGGTTAGCAGTGATGCTCCAAGCTCGATACAAGCTTTCAGCCATGATAACGCGTACTAATGGGTGAGGGAGAGTAAGCGCAGACAGAGACCAACTTTGGTCCGCGGCCGCTTTACATGCAGGTGCTAATCCTTCAGGACCGCCAATCAGGATAGAAACATCACGTCCATCCAACTTCCAGCTTTCCAATTGCTCAGCAAGTTGTGGTGTGTCCCACTTTCTTCCTGGGATATCTAGAGTGACAATTCGGTTGCCTTTTGGCACTGCTGCCAACATGGCTTCGCCTTCTTTTTGAAGAATACGAGCGATATCAGCGTTCTTACCACGCTTACCTGCAGTTATTTCAACGAGCTCTAACGGCATGTCGTGAGGGAAGCGGCGTTTATATTCGTTAAACCCTTCTTCAACCCACTTCGGCATTTTCGTGCCAACCGCGATTAACTGGATCTTCAAGTTTTAGCCCCAAAGTTTTTCTAGTTGGTACAGTTCACGATGCTCTTCTTGCATAACGTGAAGCATACTTGTACCCATATCTAGTACAACCCATTCACCTTCTTGCTGGCCGTCCATACCAAGTGGTTCAAGACCGGCTTTCTTTACTTCGTCTGCAACATGCTGAGCAATTGAAGCTACGTGGCGCTTAGAAGTACCAGTACAAACGATCATGTAATCCGTCACACTTGATTTGCCTTCTACATCGATGGTCACAATAGATTCTGCTTTCATGTCGTCAGCTTTGTCTGCAAGAAAGTCTTTTAGTTCTTCACGTAACACTGGGTGTTCCTTAAATCTGAATTTGGTTCTACTAAGATCATAACACGCTTTTATGCGTGAGATGGTATTGAAGCTGAAGGGATACAAAACTCAACACTCAACTGATGGATTAGTGGCCAAGGCGACTGCTCATACTGCGCTTTTGTTATCAATTCTGCTTGGGTCAGCAACGCAAACAGTGAGTGTAATTGAGAAATTGAAACTCTTGTTAGCGCGGCGTTATAAAGCGGCTTTTTCGATTGCCAGATACGATGTTTTTCGAAAACCTGACCGATAGGCATGAGTTTCATTTGTTGCTGCATTTGCAGTAGTAACGCAAGCTCTCTTTGCACGCTTCGCAGCAGAATAACCGGTTCGACACCTTCAGCTTCGAGTTGTCTGAGAATCCTCTGTGCTCGATTCCCTTTCCCTGCCAATAGGGCATCACTCCAATGGAATGGAGTAAAGTGGTTGTGGCGGCTCAGAGACTCTTCTAAGCGTACTAAGGTTAGCTTTCCATCTGGATACTGAAGCGCCAGTTTTTCGAGGCTTTGTGTGAGTGCAAATAGGTTGCCCTCATGCCACTGTGCCAGCATTTGAACAGCTTCAGGATCTGGTGATAATCCGACTTGACGACAGCGTGCTTGAACAAACTGAGGTAGCCTGCTGACATCAGGCGTCAGGCAGCTTACCCAATGCCCTTGGTTAGAGAGTGCTTTAAACCATTTAGCGTTTTCTTGAGCTTTTGTCAGTTTGGTGCCAACAAGAATTAGCAAGATATCGTTGTGGATATGCTCAGAGATAGCCAACAGTTCTTTGGCTATTGCGGCATTCACGCCTGATTCTGGTAGCTCAAGTTCAATGATTTGACGGCTAGAAAATAGGCTTAGTGCTTGAGTACAGTCATAGACTTGGTACCAGTCCATACTGTTATCAATCGCAAAGCGGTGACGCTCTTCGAAACCTTGTTGTTTAGCCGCTTTTTGAATCGCTTCTCGGCTTTCTTGCAAGAGCAGTGGTTCGTTACCAAAAATCAGGTAAACGTTACTCAGCTGCTTAGCAAGTTGTTCAGGTAATCGGTCAGCAAAAATACGCATCAAATAAACCTATTATTGAGCAGATTCGCTGAGCTCTGGCTGTTCTTCTGTACTTGGATCAATTTCAACGTCGTCAATCTCAACATTCTTGATGTTGTATTGCTTCTCAAGTTCTTTAACTTGAATGTGTTCTAGCGCTTCAAGGTCCATGCTGTCTGCGGCGATGTTGGCTTTTAGGCGAGCCATCTGGCGAAGGATTTGGCTAGTTGCTAGCTTGCGCATTTCGTCTTCGATCATGTCGCGTTCAACCGACTTTGCAAGAGCCGTTAACGGGTTATCTAGGTAGCTTCGAGTTACGCTAGTCGCAAATGTCTTAGAGCCAAGATCTGGGATAGTTACTCGATATGAAGCGTTAAATGTCAGCTCAATTTCAGCAGCGCGAGTATTCTGATACAAAGAAAGTGTACGCTCACCAACGCCTTCACTAATGATATGCAGGTTAGGGGTATTTTCTGCAGGTGGCACAATTTCTACATCACTCATACGAAGCTGGCTCTTCATCATACGTGTGAACGTACTGTATTGGTCGTAACTGGTTACCGAGATCTTATTGAGTTCCTCCGGTACCGAGTAGTCACCACGCAGGTGAAAACCACAGGCACTAAGTAGGCTAACGGTTAGAACAACAATAGTAACTTTCAATGAAGATAGTGAAATCAGGCGCATTATTTGATGGCTCTCATGAAGGTAGAATACTTATTTAAAGGCTTTAGCTTGTTGAAGTGAGGTTAATCACTGAAAGTAAAGCGTTTAAATAAGTAGACAGGGTAATGTCATTACCCTGTCTAGAGACTGCAAAAAACGAATTAAGTTCGTTTTAGTCTATAAAGATTAGTTAGCAACGATGTTTAGAAGCTTACCAGGTACGAAGATAACTTTACGGATCGTTAAGCCATCTAGGAACTTCTTCGCGTTCTCATCGTTCAGACCAAGCTCACGAACCTGCTCTTCTGTTGCATCAGCTGCCACAGTTAGCTTCGCACGCAGTTTACCGTTGATCATAACAACGATAGTCTTCTCGTCTTCAACCAGTGCTTTCTCGTCAAATGTTGGCCATGTTGCTGAGTCAACATCTGATTCACCAAGAGCAATCCACATTTCGTAAGAGATGTGAGGAGTCATTGGGTAAAGCATGCGAACTACTGCTTTCAGTGCTTCGTCAAGGATTGCACGATCTTGTGCTGATTCTTGAGGTGCTTTCGCTAGCTTGTTCATCAGTTCCATGATCGCAGCGATCGCTGTGTTGAACGTTTGACGACGGCCGATATCGTCCGTTACTTTCGAGATAGTCTTGTGAACATCACGACGAAGCGCTTTTTGGTCACCAGAAAGTGCTGCAACGTCAACAGATTCAGCTGCGCCCTTAGAAGAGTGAGCGTGAACCAGTTTCCAAACACGTTTAAGGAAGCGGTTTGCACCTTCAACACCAGATTCTTGCCACTCAAGTGTCATATCTGCAGGTGATGCAAACATCATGAATAGACGCACTGTGTCAGCGCCGTACTTGTCTACCATCTCTTGTGGATCGATACCGTTGTTTTTCGACTTAGACATCTTGATCATGCCTGAGTGAGCAACGTCACGGCCTTGGTTGTCTTTCGCAGAAGTGATACGGCCTTTACCGTCACGCTCTACAGCAACATCAGTAGGAGCAACCCACTCTTTAGTGYCTTTCTCGTTCTCGTGGTAGAACGCATCTGCTAGTACCATGCCTTGACATAGTAGCTGCTTGAATGGTTCGTCAGACGTTACGTAACCAGCGTCACGTAGCAGTTTGTGGAAGAAACGAGAGTACAGTAGGTGCATACAAGCGTGCTCGATACCACCGATGTACTGGTCTACTGGTAGCCAGTAGTTCGCTTTTTCTGGATCTAGGATATCGTCAGCTTGTGGTGAACAGTAACGAGCGTAGTACCAAGAAGACTCCATGAACGTATCGAACGTGTCTGTTTCACGTAGAGCAGGTTCGCCGTTGAATGTTGTTTCTGCCCAAGACTTGTCAGCCTTGATTGGGCTAGTCACACCATCCATTACCACATCTTCAGGAAGAATCACTGGTAGCTGGTCTGCTGGTACTGGGTGAACTTCACCATCTTCAGTCGTTACCATTGGGATTGGCGCACCCCAGTAACGTTGACGAGATACACCCCAGTCACGTAGACGGAAGTTTACTGTTTTCTTACCTTTGCCTTCCACTTCTAGCTTCGCAGCAATTGCGTCGAATGCTTCTTGGAAAGCAAGACCATCGAACTCACCAGAGTCGAACAGCACGCCTTTCTCAGTGTAAGCTGCTTCAGATACATCTAGCTCAGAACCATCTTCTGGCTTGATTACTGGAATGATGTCGATGCCGTACTTAGTTGCGAACTCGTAGTCACGCTGATCGTGAGCTGGAACCGCCATTACCGCGCCTGTGCCGTAATCCATAAGTACGAAGTTTGCTACGTATACAGGAACAACACGACCGTTAAGAGGGTGGATAGCCGTTAGGCCAGTATCCATACCTTTCTTTTCCATCGTTGCTAGTTCAGCTTCAGCAACTTTGGTGTTGCGACACTCTTCAACGAATGCTGCAAGCTCAGGGTTGTTCTTAGACGCTTTCTCTGCAAGAGGGTGACCTGCAGCGATACCAACGTAAGACACACCCATTAGCGTATCAGGACGAGTTGTGTAAACTTCTAGTGGCGCTTCTTCACCGTTAACAGCGAAAGACAGCTCAACACCTTCAGAGCGACCGATCCAGTTGCGCTGCATGGTTTTAACCATTTCAGGCCAACCGTCAAGGTTGTCTAGGTCATCTAGTAGCTCTTGAGCGTATTCAGTGATCTTAATGAACCACTGTGGAATTTTCTTTTGCTCTACTGGAGTATCACAACGCCAGCAGCAACCATCTTCTACTTGCTCATTTGCAAGTACAGTTTGGTCGTTTGGACACCAGTTAACGGAAGAGGTCTTCTTGTACACTAGGCCTTTTTCGTAAAGCTTAGTGAAGAACTCTTGTTCCCAGCGGTAGTATTCTGGCGTACATGTTGCGAATTCACGATTCCAGTCGTAACCAAAGCCAAGAAGCTTAAGCTGGTTTTTCATGTATTCGATGTTTTCGTAAGTCCATGGCGCAGGCGCTGTGTTGTTTTTTACAGCTGCGTTTTCTGCAGGTAGGCCGAATGCATCCCAACCGATTGGTTGCATTACGTTTTTGCCTTGTAGACGTTGGAAACGAGATACCACATCACCGATGGTGTAGTTACGCACGTGACCCATGTGCAGTCGGCCACTTGGGTACGGGAACATAGAAAGACAGTAGAATTTTTCTTTGTTTGGGTCTTCACTTACAACGAAAGTTTCGCTGTTATCCCAGTGTTGTTGAACCTTTTGTTCAATCTCTTGCGGGTTATATTGTTCTTGCATCGATGGTATCCGGTTATCTTGGAATTTGTGAGTTCGGTTAGAACAGAATCTTACAGATCGTCATAGAATACCTAAAGGAGCTTAGTACAACAATAGTTATACCCTTCATACTTGCAGTTGCTGACTTGTAGATGGCGTAATTTTCACTGAATTTCGCAGGGCAACTATACTTAAGCGTATGAATTGCATTTGTTTGTAAGCGAGAGTGCATAGCAGCGCTTCGTTTACTCACTATAACGTTGGTTATCTTAAGGAGGTTGTTATGCCGAAGAAAAAAGCACTCTATGAAGAAGTGGTTGAAGAGGTTATCGAAACGCTGAAGCATAGTCCTGAAGAGCTCAACAACAAAATCGAAACATCAGGCAAATATGCGAAAGCCGCCAATGACATGACCAAAGATGAGCTATCGCTGATCTCGGCCTATGTGAAGTCAGACTTGAAAGAGTTTTCTGAGAGCTACGAAGAGAGCAAAAGCGGCCCATTTTATCTGATGATTGCAGACTCTATTTGGCAGGGGCTTCTCGATATTACCGATCGCACTAAAGTCGAGTGGGTCGAGCTGTTCAAAGATCTAGAGCACCAAGGCTTGTATCAAGCTGGCGAAGTGATTGGCTTGGGTACGCTTGTCTGTGATGAGTGTGGTCATCAAACCGAATATAATCATCCAACGACCATCATCCCGTGTATTAAGTGTGGCTCGAAAGGATTTAGTCGCAAAGCACTGAAACCGTAAACCTCCCCAAATACGACATAAACAAAAAGGGTTGACCAAACGGCCAACCCTACAAATTACTTTACGTCCAATCTTGAACTTAGCTCTTTGGTTTTCTCATAACCCAACAAATTACCAAGCTTAGTAGTACCCAAATATACAATGGCCAAGTACCGACCACGCGGTAAGGAGTTTGGCCATCTGTTGAAACAAGCTCAGCTTTTAGTACTGCCGTTTCAAACTGAGGTATTTGCTTGATGATATTGCCTTTGTAGTCCGTCACCGCTGTCACACCGTTGTTAGTCGAGCGAATAAGCGGCTTACCAAGCTCTAGGGCACGCATTTGCGCGATTTCCATATGTTGTAGTGGGCCAATTGAACGGCCAAACCACGCATCGTTAGAGAGCGTTAGAATAAAGTCCGTATCGTCCGTCACATTCTGTCTTACTTGATCATTAAAGATGATCTCATAACACAGAGCGGGCGCTAGATGACGACCGTTAGCAACAATATTTGGCTGGATGAAATCGCCACGACTGAACGAAGACATTGGCAAGTTAAAGAACGGTGCTAATGGACGCAATATGTCTTCAAACGGCACAAACTCACCAAATGGTAATAGGTGATGTTTATGGTAGCGTTCATCTGGGTCGTAGCTGTATTCACCGTACGGGTTTACACCCAGAGAAAGAATACTGTTGTAGTATTTCTTATCCTCAGACTGGTTCAGTACACCTGTGATGATGGAACTGTTGTTCATCTTAGCTGCGCTGTCTAAGTTACGCAGAAAAGAGGGTATCTCGACTTCAAAAGCAGGGATCGCGGCCTCTGGCCAGATGATGATATCGGCATCCCAGTTTTCTCGGCTGAGGTCTGTGTATTTCATCATGGTCGGCCAGCGGTGACTTGGCAGCCATTTGCTGTCTTGGTCGACGTTGCCTTGAATCAATACCACTGAGGTTGTTTTTTCAGGATTCGGCGTTACCCAATCGATATTTCGAATACCAAAGCCAGTACTAAATACAACAGCAGGGATGACAGCGATGCTCCAGGCTCTATTGATAACAGCATAAGCAAACGCGGATGCTGAAATGATAATGGCAAGAGTCACTAACTCCACACCACCAATTGGTGCGAAAGAGCCCAGTGGAGAGTCGATTTGGCTATAGCCTAACCATAGCCACGGGAAGCCTGTCATTACCCAACCGCGTAGCCAATCACTGATTAACCACAGTGCCGGAGCGGCTAGGAAGAATCGGCTTAAATTATTAGCGGGGAAGAACTTGTTCAAACTCCAGGTAAATAGACCTGAATAAACAGCTAGGTAGCCAACAAGGAGTGCCATCAAAAATAGGTTGGCTGCTAATGGCATACCGCCAAAGCCGTCAATACTGACGTATACCCAGCTGATTCCTGTGGTGAACTGACCTAGGCCCCATGCATAACCAATCCAAAGCGCATTCTTAGGGGAGCGATTGTGGATCAATAGCAGTAATAAAGCTGGGCTGAGAATAGCAAGAGGCCATATTGAATATGGAGCGAACGAGAGGGTGGTTATAGCGCCAACAAAAACGGCCGCAAGCGGCCGTAATAGGCGATGAATAAAAGTCTTAGTCATCTAATTTCTGTCATCTCTTTAGAGAGAAGTGGTTATTCTTCGATAGTCGGAAGAGGCTGCTCGTCAGGAATGGTTACCTGCAGCTGAATCACGCGACGATTATCTGCTGATGTTATTTTGAAATGGTAGTTTTCGATTTCTACAATTTCGCCACGAACTGGCAGATGACCGAGTGCTGTCATAACCATGCCGCCTACTGTATCCACTTCATCGTCACTGAAAGCAGTATCAAACGTGTTGTTGAACTCTTCAATGGTGGTTAAAGCTTTAACAGAGAAGGTATGCTTGCTCAGCTTGCGGATATCTAACTCTTCTTCATCGTCGAACTCGTCTTCAATTTCACCAACGATTTCTTCGAGGATATCTTCAATGGTTACTAGGCCAGAGACACCGCCAAACTCATCTACAACGATAGACATGTGGTAACGCTCTTCACGGAACTCCTTAAGCAGGCGATCAACACGCTTACTTTCAGGAACAACAACCGCAGGGCGAATCACTTGTTCGATATCAAATGGGGCACTGTCTGAACCCAGGTACTTAAGTAGGTCCTTCGCTAATAGAATGCCTTCAACATGGTCTTTATCTTCACTGATCACTGGGTAGCGAGAGTGTTGAGCATCAGTAATCAACGCAATCAATGTATCTAAATCATCGGTGCGTTCTACTGTAACCATTTGAGAGCGAGGCAGCATGATATCGCGTACTCGCATCTCTGAAATTTCCATAACACCTTCGAGCATGTCGCGAGTGTCGTGGTCAATTAGGTCATTAATTTCTGAGTCGCGGATTACATCTACGAGCTCTTGGCGGTCTTTTACCTCGCCTTGAAATAGTTGGCCTAGGCGTTCAAAGAAGGACTTTCTACTCGGACCTTCAGATTTTTTACTTCCCTCAGAAGTGGGGGGGTTACCTTCGTTCATGATTTCTCAAAAAATAACGCTATCAGAAGTGTGATAGCACACATCGCAACTCAGATTCCTGAATAATACAGGTTCGATGAGTTATTGTTTCTCTGCAATCTACTTAACTAGAATCGATTTACTTTTCTAGAATATATGGGTCTTCAAACCCCATAGCTTGCATGATTTCTGTCTCGAGTGACTCCATCTCTTCAGCTTCATCATCTTCGATATGATCATAACCTAGCAGATGCAGACTGCCATGTACAACCATATGAGCCCAGTGTGCTAGCAGAGGCTTATTTTGCTCTTCTGCTTCTTTTTCGACAACTTGGCGACAGATAATGAGGTCACCTAGAAGATCTAACTCGATCCCAGGAGGAGCCTCGAATGGAAAAGATAGCACGTTAGTTGGCTTGTCTTTACCACGATATTCATGATTTAGCTGGTGGCTTTCTTCTGTATCTACGATACGGATAGTAAGCTCAGCGCTCTTTTGAAACTGAGGTATAGTCTTGTCCAACCAAAGCTGAATGTCCTGCTCTGTTGGAAGACCTTGCTCATTTTCGACCGCTAATTGTAGGTCTAGTTCAATAGACATCTATTTATCACCTTGTTCTGCAATCACAGAACTATTTTGTGTTGCTAATTGTGTCGTAACCGCTTGCTGAGTCTCAAGAAGTTTTGCTTCACGCTCTTCACGTTTACGTTTCTCAAACTCTTTACGCTCTTTTTGGTCTTTCGCTTCCCATTTCTCGTAAGCATTAACAATACGAGCAACCACAGGGTGGCGAACTACGTCTTCCGACATAAAGAAGTTAAAGCTGATGTCATCGACTTCACTTAGAACTTCGGTCGCATGACGCAAGCCAGATTTTGCACCACGAGGTAAATCGATTTGAGTGATATCACCTGTGATTACCGCGCGAGAGTTGAAGCCAATACGAGTTAGGAACATCTTCATCTGTTCAACAGTCGTGTTTTGGCTCTCATCAAGAATGATGAAGGCATCGTTCAGTGTACGACCACGCATGTACGCAAGAGGTGCAACCTCAATCACGTTACGCTCAATCAGCTTCTCAACACGTTCAAAGCCCAGCATTTCAAAAAGTGCATCGTAAAGAGGTCGCAAGTACGGATCTACTTTTTGGCTTAAATCACCAGGCAGGAAACCTAATTTCTCACCCGCTTCAACTGCAGGGCGCGTCAATAGAATACGACGGATCTCTTGGCGCTCTAATGCGTCTACGGCAGCTGCGACAGCTAAATATGTTTTACCCGTACCAGCAGGACCAATACCAAAGGTGATGTCATGCGTCACCATGTTCATTAGGTATTGGGCTTGGTTTGGTGTGCGCGGCTTAATCACGCCTTTTTTGGTCTTAATGAACACTTCTTTACCGTGTTCAATATCAAACTCTACATTCTGTTCTAGAACACCAGACTCTTTGATAGCCAGGTGAATTTGTTCTGGCTCGATATCTGGAATCGTGCCTTTGACCGGAGCAGATTCAACATACAGGCGCTTAACAATATCGAGTGCAGCAGCAGCCGTATGAGGCTTACCAACAATAGTGAAGAAGTTGCTGCGGTAGTTAATCTCGACACCTAAACGGCGCTCAAGGTGTTTGATGTTGTCATCGAATGGGCCACAAAGGCTTGCAAGGCGATGGTTATCTGCGGGTTCTAGATTGATTTCTAGGGTAACGATTTTATTGCTCAAATTAGCCTCTCATTTTGTGCCACCCACTCTTTTCAACAAACAAAGAGCAAGAAGCCCGATTGGGACCGGGCTTCTAGTGGCGATTTCCCTATTTCTAAGATGGTCACTTAGTTAGGTAATTTCAAGCTTTGTTGGTCAGCTTTTTGCTGAACCTAGATGTTTTGCTTATGGCGTAAATGTTGCCACACCCAGTTCATCTTCACGTTTTGTGTTAGCCATCATCTGTGTTGGAGAGATGAGGCTACGTAGGTCCATATCCTTCTCTGTACGAACCAACTCACCACGTAGAGAGTTTGCGAATACGTCAGTGATCTTCACATCAACAAATTGACCGATTAGATCGGCGTTACCTTCGAAGTTAACAACACGGTTGTTCTCTGTACGTGCGCGAAGTTCCATTAGGTTCTTCTTCGACGGACCTTCAACCAGTACACGTTGCTCAGTACCAAGCATTAAGCGAGAGTAGCGCATTGCTTGTGAGTTTACGGTTTGTTGTAGTTCGTATAGGCGATCTTTCTTCTCTTGCTCAGGCACGTCACATGGGTAGTCTGCAGCAGGTGTACCCGGACGAGGAGAGAAGATAAAGCTGAAGCTCATATCGAAATCAACGTCTTTGATCAGTTTCATCGTGTCTTGGAAATCTTGGTTAGATTCACCAGGGAAACCAACGATAAAGTCAGAACTGATTTGAATGTCAGGACGTGCTTTACGAAGCTTACGAATAATCGACTTGTACTCGATAGCTGTGTGAGGACGCTTCATCATCGTAAGGATACGGTCACTACCACTTTGTACTGGTAGGTGGAGGAAGCTCACAAGTTCAGGTGTATCTTCGTATACTGCGATGATGTCATCACCAAACTCAAGCGGGTGGCTTGTGGTGAAACGAATACGGTCGATACCATCGATAGAAGCCACAAGACGAAGCAGTTCTGCAAATGTGCAGATATCACCTTCGTGAGTTGGACCACGGTATGCGTTTACGTTTTGACCTAGTAGGTTAACTTCACGTACACCTTGCTCTGCAAGTTGAGCAACTTCGAACAGTACATCGTCCATTGGACGGCTAACTTCTTCACCACGAGTGTAAGGTACCACGCAGTAAGTACAGTACTTAGAACAGCCTTCCATGATAGAAACGAATGCCGTTGCACCTTCAGCACGAGGCTCTGGTAGGCTATCGAACTTTTCGATTTCAGGGAAAGAGATGTCCATCACTGGCGCTTCGTTAGATAGAGAAGACTTGATCATCTCAGGAAGACGGTGCAGTGTTTGAGGGCCAAAGATAACGTCTACGTATGGTGCACGTTGACGGATGTGGTCGCCTTCTTGAGTCGCTACACAGCCACCCACACCGATTACCACACCTTCTTTTTTATCTTTTAGCGTTTTCCAACGACCAAGCTGGTGGAATACTTTTTCTTGCGCTTTTTCACGGATAGAACAAGTATTCAGTAGTAGTACATCTGCTTCCTCAGGTACTTCAGTTAGCTCATAGCCATTTGCGGCATTTAGCAGGTCAGCCATTTTTGATGAATCGTATTCGTTCATCTGACAGCCCCAAGTTTTAATTAGCAGTTTCTTACTCATTTTTTGTTCGCTCGATCGTTAGTTTAATTTAAGGGAGCAAATCGCCCGGTATCTATCCGCAAGAGTCGATGGCCATAATTAGGTATTCATTTTATGTATCACCCTAGCGGCAAGCGGCGTATTGTACTGGTTTCAAAACCGACTGACTAGTAGTCTGATAAAATCTCTTCGGAAGTGGTTTTTATTCTCGTTAACACTAGATGTAGCAAGGGGTAACCCATTTTTCAAATAAGGTTTTTGGTTACAAATTCGTTGTGAAAACGTACAATCAAAAACAGTCAAAGAATCAAACTGATAAGTACAAAATATGAACAGTTACGATATTGTGGTCGTTGGTGGCGGCATGGTTGGTGCGGCAACAGCGATTGGTTTTGCTAAGCAAGGAATGCAGGTGGCTGTGATCGAAGGTTTTGCGCCCCAAGCATTTGATGAGTCGCAAGCGATGGACATTCGAGTATCAGCGATTTCTCAGGCGTCAGTCGATTTACTTGACGATCTTGGCGCATGGCAGAACATAGCAGCAATGCGAGTGTGTTCTTACAAGCGACTAGAAACGTGGGAGCATCCAGAATGTCGTACTCGATTTGATGCAGCGTCACTTGATTTGCCTCGCTTAGGCTATATTGTTGAAAACCGACTCATTCAATTGGGCTTATGGTCTCAGTTTGATGCTTATGACAACTTAGACCTGCTGTGTCCAGAAAAGTTGGACTCTATCGAATTTGGCGAAACTAGTATTGTTAAGCTTCAATCTGGCACCGAGTTGTCAGCGAAGTGGGTGGTTGGTGCCGATGGTGCGAACTCTGCAGTTAGACAGCAAGCTGGTATTGGTATTACTGCTTGGGACTACCGTCAGCACTGCATGCTGATCAATGTAGAAACCGAGCTCCCTCAGCAAGACATTACTTGGCAACAGTTTTTGCCTAGCGGCCCACGTTCATTCCTCCCTTTGTGCTCTTTTAATTCAGGAGACCAGGAAGTTGGGCTGGGCTCTTTAGTTTGGTACGACTCGCCATCTCGCATTAAGCAACTGTCGGCAATGAGCCCAGGCAAGCTTCGCAATGAAGTGCTTGCTAACTTCCCTGCGGAATTAGGAGACATCAAAGTACTCAACTCTGGTTCGTTCCCGCTTACTCGACGTCATGCGCAATCTTATTTTAAGAACAGCTGCATTCTGGTTGGAGACTCAGCGCACACGATCAACCCACTGGCAGGGCAGGGTGTAAATTTAGGCTTTAAAGACGTTGCAGCGCTATTGGATGTAACTAAAGAAAAAGGCGAGCTGAACCCTTCTGTAGCGAGACGTTACGAGGTGATGAGAAGAGGTGACAATCTAGTGATGCAAAGCGGTATGGACTTCTTCTATAAGACGTTCAGCAATGATATTGGCCCACTTAAGTTTGTGCGTAATGCTGCACTCAAGCTAGCAGAGAACTCAGGGCCAATTAAAGCCCAAGTACTGAAGTATGCCTTGGGCCTTTAATTGAGTGTTTCAGACAGTTTAAAAAGAGAAGGAGAGCGAATGCTCTCCTTTTTTGTATTCGATGATGATTATCGCTGCTGTGTCACACAAACGGGCTTATCTAGTTCTAATGAGTAGCCAGTGTAAACCAGAGATCCGTCTTCATTATTCCGCTTGAAGGACGTGATGTTATTAGAGTGCTGGTTTGCGGCGATAAGCCATTCACCATCATGAGTAATATGAAAATCACGAGGGAAATTGCCTTCGGTACTATAGCTATCAATAAAAATAGGCATTTTTGTTTTGGGCTCGATTCTGAAGCAACTGATCATCGATTGATGTCGACAAGAGACGTAGAGGAATTGCTCATCAGGTGATAGCTTAATTGCTGCTGCGGCTTCTCCCTTTTCCATATTAGGTAATGCATCAACCTCTTCCACTATATTCCAAATGCCTAAAACCTTTTCCAAAATCAGTAATGTTTCAGAGAGTTCACAGACCACATAGGCTCTGTCTTCTGCTTTGTTAAAGATTAAATGGCGAGGTCCATTGCCGGCTGGCACTTTGATCGACTGCATTGGCTCATCAAGGAACTCTTCTTGCTCTTCATCAAAGCAATAGAAGTTGATCCGATCGGTTCCGAGATCGACAGTCACAAACTGTGGCGAATTTTGTAAGAACAGACATTGATGGGCGTGTGGCGCAGTTTGCCTCTCTTTGTTCGGGCCTGAGCCAACCATCTTGATTGTTTTGAGTCGTTTATCGATGCTGCCATTGATGCTTAAGCTAAAAATATCGAATGTGCCTGATGAGTATTGCGACGTGATAGCAAATTTATTGTGTGGATCTATCGCGATGTGACAGGGGTGATCTCCGGAGATGAGACTTGCGTTAGACGTTATCTTGGAATCAACATTGGGTATATGAATCAGCTGAGGCTGTTTTGGTTGATCCACTTCAGACACGGTATAGATACCAAGCTCTGTCGCGACAACAAAAGATGGGTTAGAACACTCTGTAACGAGCTCTAAAGGTAATAGTTTACCGCTTTCCAAGTCTAACTGAGCCTGATTCACGCCTTGGCTTTTACTGGGAGTGTCTGTGTAGCAACCGATCGTTAAAGTGAGGTTTTTCATAAGGCGTCATACTCAATTGGAAAGTGGAGCAGACATTGTCTTATAAAAAAGTCATGAAGTGATTAAATAGGGAGAAATACTTGGTGACGTGGTTATCAGATTTACATATTCCAGATAAAACAAAACCCAGCTAAAAAGCTGGGTTCTATTTAATGATGGTGCGGTCGGAGAGACTTGAACTCTCACACCTCTCGGCGCCAGAACCTAAATCTGGTGCGTCTACCAATTCCGCCACGACCGCAGCAAATCTTTGTAGTTATACTGAGTATTGGTGACTCAATAAAACGTTGTGCTCTTTGCTTTTGCAAGGAGTTATAAATAGTGGCTGGGCTACCTGGATTCGAACCAGGGAATGCCGGCATCAAAAGCCGGTGCCTTACCGCTTGGCGATAGCCCAACAATGATATCATTTAAGATATCTAAATAATGGTGCGGTCGGAGAGACTTGAACTCTCACACCTCTCGGCGCCAGAACCTAAATCTGGTGCGTCTACCAATTCCGCCACGACCGCAGCAAATCTTTATAGTCATACTGAATATTGGTGATTCAATAAGACGTTGTATAAGTGGTGGCTACTGCGGGATTTGAACCTGCGACCCCATCATTATGAGTGATGTGCTCTAACCAACTGAGCTAAGTAGCCAATAATGAATCTAATAGACTCACTATTTGTTCTCTAATGRAAGAGAAATAATGGTGCGGTCGGAGAGACTTGAACTCTCACACCTCTCGGCGCCAGAACCTAAATCTGGTGCGTCTACCAATTCCGCCACGACCGCAGCAAATCTTTATAGTTATACTGAGTATTGGTGACTCAATAAAACGTTGTGCTCTTTGCTTTTGCAAGGAGTTATAAATAGTGGCTGGGCTACCTGGATTCGAACCAGGGAATGCCGGCATCAAAAGCCGGTGCCTTACCGCTTGGCGATAGCCCAACAATGATATCAATTAAGACATCTAAATAATGGTGCGGTCGGAGAGACTTGAACTCTCACACCTCTCGGCGCCAGAACCTAAATCTGGTGCGTCTACCAATTCCGCCACGACCGCAACAAATCTTTATAGTTATACTGAGTATTGGTGACTCAATAAAACGTTGTGCTCTTTGCTTTTGCAAGGAGTTATAAATAGTGGCTGGGCTACCTGGATTCGAACCAGGGAATGCCGGCATCAAAAGCCGGTGCCTTACCGCTTGGCGATAGCCCAACAATGACATCAATTAAGACATCTAAATAATGGTGCGGTCGGAGAGACTTGAACTCTCACACCTCTCGGCGCCAGAACCTAAATCTGGTGCGTCTACCAATTCCGCCACGACCGCAGCAAATCTTTGTANACTCAATAAACGTTGTGCTCATTGCTATTAGCAAGGAGTTATAAATAGTGGCTGGGCTACCTGGATTCGAACCAGGGAATGCCGGCATCAAAAGCCGGTGCCTTACCGCTTGGCGATAGCCCAACAATGACATCAATTAAGACATCTAAATAATGGTGCGGTCGGAGAGACTTGAACTCTCACACCTCTCGGCGCCAGAACCTAAATCTGGTGCGTCTACCAATTCCGCCACGACCGCAGCAAATCTTTGTAGTTATACTGAGTATTGGTGACTCAATAAACGTTGTGCTCATTGCTATTAGCAAGGAGTTATAAATAGTGGCTGGGCTACCTGGATTCGAACCAGGGAATGCCGGCATCAAAAGCCGGTGCCTTACCGCTTGGCGATAGCCCAACAATGACATCAATTAAGACATCTAAATAATGGTGCGGTCGGAGAGACTTGAACTCTCACACCTCTCGGCGCCAGAACCTAAATCTGGTGCGTCTACCAATTCCGCCACGACCGCAGCAAATCTTTNTTGTGCTCTTTGCTTTTGCAAGGAGTTATAAATAGTGGCTGGGCTACCTGGATTCGAACCAGGGAATGCCGGCATCAAAAGCCGGTGCCTTACCGCTTGGCGATAGCCCAACAATGACATCAATTAAGACATCTAAATAATGGTGCGGTCGGAGAGACTTGAACTCTCACCCCTCTCGGCGCCAGAACCTAAATCTGGTGCGTCTACCAATTCCGCCACGACCGCAGCAAATCTTTGTAGTTATACTGAGTATTGGTGACTCAATAAACGTTGTGCTCATTGCTATTAGCAAGGAGTTATAAATAGTGGCTGGGCTACCTGGATTCGAACCAGGGAATGCCGGCATCAAAAGCCGGTGCCTTACCGCTTGGCGATAGCCCAACAATGACATCAATTAAGACATCTAAATAATGGTGCGGTCGGAGAGACTTGAACTCTCACACCTCTCGGCGCCAGAACCTAAATCTGGTGCGTCTACCAATTCCGCCACGACCGCAGCAAATCTTTATAGTCATACTGAACATTGGTGATTCAATAGGACGTTGTCTTTCTATTTCAAAGAAATAGTGGTGGCTACTGCGGGATTTGAACCTGCGACCCCATCATTATGAGTGATGTGCTCTAACCAACTGAGCTAAGTAGCCATCTGAGAGCGAGACAATATAATATAATCTTGCTTTCAATGCCATTATCTTTTTAAAGATAATTACACTTTAAATTGTGGCTGGGCTACCTGGATTCGAACCAGGGAATGCCGGCATCAAAAGCCGGTGCCTTACCGCTTGGCGATAGCCCAACAATGATATCAATTAAGACATCTCAATATGGTGCGGACGGAGAGACTTGAACTCTCACACCTTGCGGCGCCAGAACCTAAATCTGGTGCGTCTACCAATTCCGCCACGTCCGCTTTATTTCCTAAAAACTCTGTATAGTTAAAAACAAGTGTTTAATAACGAATAGAGTGCTTAGGAAATGGTGGCTACTGCGGGATTTGAACCTGCGACCCCATCATTATGAGTGATGTGCTCTAACCAACTGAGCTAAGTAGCCATTTCCAAATTGTTGCTCATTTTGAAACGTTGCCGCTTCGCTGTGAACGGGGCGCATTATGCGTAGTTGAGTGAAACCCGTCAACTTTTTTTTTGAATAAATCACGAATAAACATCTGTTCGGTTTCTTTTTAGTCAAAGAGGCGTATTTGTCGGCAAAAAACAGGTCAAAAAGGCGATATATATAGGAAGTTAACTTTCTGATGTCGAACTCTTGCTATAGAGTAAAAACAAAAAGGCCAGTGAAATTCACTGGCCTTTTAACCGATATTTAATCAGCAATTATACGTTGAAGCGGAAGTGAACAACGTCGCCATCTTTTACGATGTATTCTTTGCCTTCTAGACGCCATTTACCTGCGTCTTTTGCACCGCTCTCACCGTTAAATTCGATGAAGTGATCAAAACCAACAACTTCAGCTCGGATGAAGCCTTTTTCGAAGTCAGTGTGGATCTTACCAGCCGCTTGTGGAGCTGTTGCGCCTACAGGAATTGTCCAAGCGCGAACTTCTTTAACACCCGCTGTGAAGTAAGTTTGAAGAGTAAGTAGTTCGTAACCAGAGCGGATCACTCGGTTTAGACCTGGTTCTTCGATACCCATGTCCGCTAGGAACTCTTCACGATCTTCGTCGTCAAGCTCAGAAAGCTCAGATTCGATAGCAGCACATACTGCAACAACAACGTTGTTCTCTTTTTCAGCGTATTCACGAACAGCGTCTAGGTAAGGGTTGTTTTCAAAACCATCTTCAGCAACGTTTGCGATGTACATTGTTGGCTTAAGTGTTAGGAAGTTTAGGTAGCCGATTGCTGCCGCTTCTTCTTTCGCTAGTTCAACAGTACGCGCCATACCACCTTCAGTAAGAACTGGTAGTAGCTTTTCTAGTACAGTGATTTCGAATTTAGCGTCTTTGTCGCCGCCTTTTGCTTTCTTAGCATTACGTTGAATTGCACGCTCACAGCTGTCTAAGTCAGCCAGTGCAAGTTCAAGGTTGATCACTTCGATATCTTCGATTGGAGATACTTTGCCAGAAACGTGAACGATGTTTTCGTTTTCAAAGCAGCGTACAACGTGACCGATCGCGTCAGTTTCACGGATGTTCGCTAGGAATTTGTTACCAAGACCTTCACCTTTAGATGCACCAGCAACTAGGCCAGCGATATCAACGAATTCCATCGTTGTTGGAAGGATCTTTTGTGGATTAACAATTTTTGCTAATGCATCCAAGCGTAGATCTGGAACCGGAACGATACCTGTGTTTGGTTCGATCGTACAAAATGGAAAGTTTGCTGCTTCGATGCCTGCTTTAGTCAGTGCGTTAAACAGAGTTGACTTACCAACGTTTGGTAGGCCAACGATGCCACATTTAAAACCCATGATATAAACCTTATTCTGCTTTGAACGTATGTAAGCGATTTTGTGCTTTTGGTAGGCCATCTTTTAATAAGATGTCTAGGCTGCGAACCGATTCGTCAACGACGGCCTCGATACACCCTTGCTCTTTTTGTGGAGCTTTGCCTAATACATAACCTGCAACTTTATCTTTGTGTCCAGGATGGCCGATGCCTAATCTCAGACGATAGAATTCTTTATTGTTACCCTGTTTGCTGATGATGTCTTTTAGACCGTTGTGTCCACCATGACCACCACCTTTTTTGAACTTTCCAATACCAGGAGGAAGGTCTAACTCATCATGAGCAACCATGATCTCTTCTGGTTTAATTTGGTAGAACTTTGCCAAAGCTGCAACTGCTTTGCCTGACAAGTTCATAAAAGTCGTTGGGATCAGCAAACGAAGATCTTCACCATGAACCATGATACGACCCGTTAGGCCAAAGAACTTTGGTTCGTTCTTCAGTGTTACGTTGTGTACACGTGCTAATTCTTCAACTACCCAAGCACCCGCATTGTGGCGAGTTTTGGCGTATTCTGGACCTGGATTAGCCAGTCCAACGAGAAGTTTTATTTGTTGGCTCAAGGTATGGATCTCTCTTGGGATTTCAAAAAGCGCCGTATGATATCACAGTTTATGAAAAAGGTGCGAGCTAGCTGATGGCACCATGATTATTCCGAGCTGTGATAAACAACAGTCACCAGATATAAAAAAAGCACTTCATTGAATGAAGTGCTTAATTTATTTCTCTAACGAGTTTCTAAAACAAAGCTAAATAGCCTTGATTAGTTGAACATCGCTGAGATTGATTCTTCGTTGCTGATACGACGAATCGCTTCAGCAAGCATGCGAGAAAGGCTAAGTGTTGTTACTTTGCCTGTCGCAGCCATCTCTGGAGATAGAGAGATAGAATCCGTTACGATAACTTGGTCTAGAACAGAGTTCTTGATGTTGTTCGCAGCAGTACCAGAGAAAACAGCGTGAGTTGCGTAAGCGAATACACGCTTAGCACCGCGCTCTTTAAGCGCTTCAGCTGCTTTACATAGTGTGCCACCTGTATCGATCATGTCATCAACGATAACACAGTCGCGGCCTTCAACATCACCGATTAGGTTCATTACTTCAGAAACGTTAGCGCGTGGACGACGCTTATCAACGATAGCGATATCAACGTCACCTAGCGCTTTAGCCGTTGCACGAGCACGTACAACACCACCAAGGTCTGGAGAAACCACAACTGGGTTTTCTAGGCCACGGTTAGCCATGTCTTCTAGAAGAACTGGAGTACCGAAGATGTTATCAACTGGTACATCGAAGAAGCCTTGGATTTGCTCTGCGTGTAGGTCGATAGTAAGAACGCGGTCTACGCCAACGTTAGAAAGGAAATCTGCAACAACTTTTGCAGTAATTGGCACACGTGCAGAACGTACACGACGATCTTGACGGGCATAACCGAAGTAAGGGATTACAGCAGTAATACGGCCAGCAGAAGCGCGGCGCATTGCGTCAATCATTACCACCAATTCCATTAGGTTGTCATTGGTTGGTGCACAAGTTGATTGAATCAGGAATACATCGCTACCACGAACGTTTTCATTGATTTGAACAGCGACTTCGCCATCAGAAAAACGGTCTACAGTAGCATCGCCAAGAGAGATGTATAGACGATCAGCAATACGTTGGGCTAGTTCAGGTGTTGCGTTACCAGCAAATAGCTTCATATCAGGCACGGTGGAAACCTCGGGTTGCGTCCAGTTTTAAATAGATTGTGGGTGGGCTGAGTGGTATTCAGCCAACGTTTCTTTCAAAGGAGAAATGTTTCGTCCTTTCGCTACAAATGCGGAAACGGTGTCAGGCAGTTTTTCTAGCACCAATTCGGCTTCTTTTTTGCTGCTAAATTCAGCAAAAACGCACGAACCTGTGCCAGTCAATCTCGACGGCGCGTATTGTAGCAGCCATGAAAGTTGCTTATCAACCTCTGGGTACAGCATTCGAACAATTTTTTCGCAATCGTTTACGTATTCTTGCTCTAGAAGCGTTGATAGCGCTCGCTTTGGCGTATTTCTGGTTAATTCTGGATGTGTGAATATGTCCACAGTTGCTATGCTCACTTGAGGCTTAACCACGAGATACCATTTTTCATCCGGATTAGCTGGCAACAGCTGCTCACCGACGCCTTCAGCAAAGGCGGCATAGCCTCGTACAAACACTGGAACATCTGCACCAAGCTTCAGACCGATCTCTGCAAGTTGATCATCAGAAAGGTTTAGTTGCCACAAGTAATTAAGCGCAACCAACACTGTTGCAGCATTTGAAGAGCCTCCGCCAATACCACCCCCCATTGGTAGCACTTTCTTTAGCTCAATATCGGCACCGAAAGAGGTTGAGGTGTATTGTTGAAGTGCTGTAGCGGCCTTCCAAATTAGGTTGTCTTCAAGCGCTACGCCAGGTATTTCTGGCGTGATGGTTATCGAACTCGTTTCTGAGTTTGCGGTAACCGTCAGTTCATCACCAAAGTCAACGAACTGAAATAGCGTTTGAAGTTCGTGGTAACCATTATCACGTCGGCCAGTGATATAAAGAAATAGATTCAGCTTTGCTGGAGAAGGCCAGTGTGTTGGTGTTGTAATCATTTTTTCAGTGTCCACTTCGAAACTACGATGTTGATTTTGTTTTGGTCTTGCTTGAAAGAGAGTCGAGTAGGGAGCGGAATCGTCTCTACATTTGCTGTGTCTTCACCAGATTGCAGCGTACTCGGCATCTCTGTGTTGCGATAGTTTGCAAAACTCAAAGTCCATAGTTGGTTGCTGACTTGCTTAGTCAGTGACTCAAGGGTATTCGTTGTATTTAGCTGGTAGCTATCCGCTTGGTCTGGAATGCCCAGGAACCATTGTGGCAGATGATCAACTGGGATCTTCAAGCCTGTAAGTTGTTCAACCAAGATAGAGGCGCTTGCGTGGGTAAATATTTGGTCATCATAAGTGACGACTTTGGCGCCAGATGGATCAATCGTCAGGTTTAATGCGGTCTGACCAAGGAAGGTGGTGAGTCTTAATTGGCTTTTGTTTGGAGCGTGCTTCCAAACAAAATTGAGGCTTTGGCGCTGCTCGGGAGATATGTACGCAAGCTTACCGGAAGCTTGGTAGTTTTCTATCTGTAATAGGCGGCTTTGATGCGTTTGCCATTCAACACTTGTCGGTTGCTCCGGGATAGACGAGCAACCCACCATGATTATGGTAATAAAAATAAGAGACGCGATTTTACGAAGCTTGCCCATATTTGCTCACAACTTGTTCAAATTCATCTAAAAAACGCTTCAACTATAGCATTGAATTCACGAAGTCAGGAAAACAAATCCCGCTTGCTCTTTAAATAGAGCCATGCATCAAGTAAAATTCGCCCCTTGTTTCCATTCCCTGATCGAGAACTTCTGATACATGTCTTTGCTTGCCGTAGGTATCAATCACAATACAGCGTCGGTTGAATTGCGAGAAAAAGTCGCTTTTGGTCCAGATAAACTGTCTGAGGCACTCAAGCAACTTAACGCAAATGCACACGTAAATGGAAGTGTCATACTTTCTACCTGTAACCGAACTGAAGTGTATTGTGACGTTAAAAGCGGAGCAAAAAATAAGCTTATCGATTGGTTGTCGGTTTTCCACCAAGTGAGCCCTGAAGAGCTAAAGCCAAGTCTTTATATCCATGAAGAGCAGGCCGCCATTAAACATTTAATGCGCGTTGCTTGTGGTTTGGACTCTTTGGTTTTGGGTGAGCCGCAAATTTTAGGTCAGGTTAAGCAAGCTTATACAGACTCTCGTGGTAGCAAGTCTGTTGATGCTTCAATGGAAAAGCTGTTTCAGAAATCATTTTCTGTGGCGAAGCGCGTTCGAACTGAAACAGAAATCGGCGGAAGTGCGGTGTCTGTGGCTTACGCAGCTTGTACTCTAGCTAAACATATTTTTGAGTCGATTGCTGATTCTACTGTGCTGTTAGTTGGTGCTGGTGAAACGATTGAACTCGTGGCTAAGCATCTTTCAGCAAATGGCTGTACTAAAATGATTGTGGCTAACCGAACTCGTGAGCGTGCTTTAGGGCTAGCCGAAGAGTTTGGTGCGGAAGTGATCAGCTTAAATGAAATTCCAGATCACCTGCACAGAGCAGATATCGTGATCAGTTCAACCGCAAGCCCGCTGCCAATTATTGGTAAAGGCATGGTTGAGACCGCTCTGAAGAAAAGAAAACATCAACCTATGTTATTGGTTGATATTGCGGTGCCTCGTGATGTGGAATCACAGGTTGGCGAACTGAACGATGCTTACCTATATTCGGTGGATGATTTGCAGTCGATTGTTGATGGCAACATCGAGCAACGTAAAGTGGAAGCAATCCAAGCTGAAGCGATAGTCAGTGAGGAAAGTGCTGCGTTCATGAGTTGGATGCGCTCACTGCAAGCGGTTGACAGCATTCGTGAGTACCGAAAGTCGGCGAATGAAATCCGCGAAGAATTATTGAGTAAAAGTTTACAATCACTTGCCGCTGGCGGTGACCCTGAGAAAGTTTTACTAGAGCTTAGTAATAAGCTCACAAACAAATTGATCCATGCTCCAACCCGCGCACTACAAAGTGCTGCTGAGCAAGGAGAACCTGCGAAATTAACGGTCATTAGACAGAGTTTGGGCCTAGAAGACCCTCAATAATATTAGACCTCCAACAAGATAAGACATTATGAAAGCCTCGATTCTAGTAAAGCTTGAAACACTTGTTGAACGCTACGAAGAAGTTCAACACCTGCTTGGCGATCCAGATGTGATCGGTGATCAAAACAAATTCCGTGCACTATCTAAAGAGTACTCTCAGTTAGAAGAAGTGACTAAGTGCTTCCAAGCTTACCAGCAAGCTCAAGACGATCTAGAAGCTGCCGAAGATATGGCGCAGGAAGACGACGAAGAGATGCGCGAAATGGCGCAGGAAGAGATTAAAGAAGCGAAAGAAGCAATTGAGCGTCTAACTGATGAACTTCAGATTCTTCTTCTACCTAAAGATCCAAACGATGAGCGTAACTGTTTCCTAGAGATCCGTGCCGGTGCGGGCGGTGATGAAGCGGGTATTTTCGCAGGTAACCTTTTCCGTATGTACTCTAAGTTTGCTGAGAAGAAAGGCTGGCGCGTTGAAGTAATGAGCAGCAATGACTCAGAGCAAGGCGGCTACAAAGAGATGATCGCTAAAGTAAGCGGTGAAGGCGTTTACGGCGTGATGAAGTTTGAGTCAGGCGGTCACCGTGTTCAACGTGTACCAGAGACTGAATCTCAAGGCCGTGTTCATACTTCTGCATGTACTGTTGCTGTTATGCCTGAAATCCCAGAAGCGGACCTTCCAGAAATTAAGGCTGCAGACCTGAAAATTGATACCTTCCGTGCATCTGGCGCGGGTGGTCAGCACGTTAACACCACGGATTCAGCTATCCGTATTACTCACTTGCCAACAGGTACAGTAGTAGAGTGTCAGGACGAGCGTTCTCAACATAAAAACAAAGCGAAGGCGATGGCTGTTCTTGCTGCTCGTATTGTACAAGCTGAAGAAGAGCGTCGTGCTGCTGAAGTTTCAGACACTCGTCGTAACCTGCTAGGTTCGGGTGACCGTAGTGACCGTATCCGTACTTACAACTACCCACAAGGTCGTGTTTCTGATCACCGCATCAACCTAACACTTTACCGTCTGAACGAAGTGTTAGAAGGTGACATGCAAAGTCTGATTGATCCGGTTCTACAAGAGCACCAAGCAGACCAACTTGCTGCGCTAGCTGAGAACAACTAAACCCTATGCAATCTGCCTATACGGTTGAAAGTGCATTAAAAGCAGCAATCGTAGCGCTTCAAGAGGGTGACAATACGTCACCCTCAATTGATGCTGCGGTACTGCTTTGTCACGCCTTAGATAAACCAAGATCTTACCTGTTAACTTGGCCTGAGAAGCACCTTACCTCAGAACAAGAATCTGAATTTCAAGCCCTTTTAAAACGTCGTTTAACCGGTGAGCCTGTGGCTTACATTGTCGGTGAACGTGAGTTTTGGTCGCTGCCGTTAAAAGTTTCGCCATCTACTTTAATTCCTCGCCCGGATACTGAGCGCTTGGTTGAAGTCGCGTTGGATAAAACCTATGGGAAACAAGGTGCGATTCTTGATTTAGGTACAGGTACGGGTGCTATTGCATTGGCGCTAGCGTCTGAGATGCCAAATCGACCAGTGACAGGCATTGACCTTCGTCCTGAAGCTCAAGCGCTTGCAACAGAGAATGCAAAACGCTTAAACATCACCAATGTCACGTTCTTGCATGGCAGTTGGTTTGATCCGCTTAGCGATCTGGTTTCTGATGGCGATGAGGTTAAGTTCTCTATGATTGTCTCTAACCCACCTTACATAGAGAAAGATGATCCTCATCTATCTCAGGGCGATGTGCGTTTTGAGCCGATCACTGCGCTTGTTGCTGAAGAGAAAGGGCTTGCTGATATTCGCTACATTTCTGAAAACGCACGTGGCTTTTTAAAAAATGAAGGTTGGTTGGCGTTTGAACACGGTTACGACCAAGGCTTGGCTGTACGTGAGATAATGCAAGCGCTAGGTTATCTCGATGTAGTCACAGAGAAAGATTACGGTGGCAATGACCGAGTGACATTGGGTCGTTATTGCTCATAGTTCGTTGTCGTTTGCTTAGGGCTAGTAGTTGCTAGCCACTCATGTAATCCTAGAGGGCGAACTTACGAAATTGATATCTTTAACGCGAAATTACATTTGACTCGGTAATGCATTTAACGCAGAAATACAGAGCAACAACGGGTCCAATGTCGCTCGTGTTAACGAAAGCACATATAAAAATATAAAGGAATACCATGTACGAAGGTTTAAAACATTTTCACCTACTAACGATTGCGATAAGCGTGTCACTTCTTTCAATTCGTTTCGTTCTTATGATGGCGAATTCACCAAAGCTTAAGCACCCTTTCTTGCAGCGTTTCCCTCATATCAATGACTCGTTGCTGTTGCTATCGGGTATTGGTTTGATTTTTATCACTGGCTTTATTCCATTTACTCCAGCTGCGCCATGGCTAACAGAAAAGCTAACTTGTGTGATGGCTTATATCGCACTCGGTTTCTTTGCGCTTAAGTTGGGTAAAAACAAATTATTGAGAGTATTCTCGTTCTTCGGTGCGCTTGGCTGGTTAGCGATGGCTGGCAAAATTGCGATGACGAAGACACCAACATTTTTCGGTTAATGATCTCCTTATTTCGGTTAACTACCTATGTACGAATTTTTTGACGAAGACTTTGACCAGCTAGAATTAGCTGAAGGTGCATTGATCTTAAATAAAGCGATTAACCCAGAGACTCAAGATAGTTGGGCTGAGCAAGAACTGGCGAGATTGTTTAAAGAAGCTGAGTTTGCTTTGGTTCATGAAACCGACGAGCAACAGAAGTTTGAGTCCTTTATTCGACTATTCTTCTATGAATGGGGCTTTGCGGGTGATAAAGACGCTTACTTCTCTTCAGAGAACGCTTTCATCGATAAAGTGCTAGAGCGTAAGAAAGGCATTCCTGTCAGTCTCGGCGCGATCTTTCTTTTTCTAGGTCGCAAGCTAGGCTTTCCTGTAGAGGGTGTCTCTTTCCCGACTCAGTTTCTACTTAAAGTGACTTGGTATGGCCAAGCAGCAGTGTATATCAACCCATACAATGGTGAATACGTTGGTGAGCAAACACTACGAGCGTGGCTTATTGGCCATGATGGTCCGTTAGCTGAGCTTAAATCTGAGCATTTAGAAGTGGCTGATCATCCAACAATCATTGGCAAGTGGTTAGCGCTATTAAAGAGTGCGTTACTGAGAGAAGAGCGCTATACGCTAGCATTGAAATGTACAGACCTTGCATTAACGTTTGTACCTGACGACCCGTATGAAATCCGCGACCGTGGCTTTATCTATCAGCAGTTGGATTGCCACCAAGTGGCAGCGACGGATTACCAATATTTTATCGACCAATGCCCAGATGACCCTGCGTCTGAGTTACTGAAATCTCAAGTGAACGTCATGAACGAAAAGACCGTGGTTGTTCACTAATTAATAATTATTTAGAGAGAATATGATGGAACAGAAAACAGTTCATATTGGCGATATGCCAATTGCTAACGACAAGCCATTTACGCTATTTGCAGGCATGAACGTTCTTGAATCTCGCGATCTAGCAATGCAGATCTGTGAGCACTACGTGAAAGTAACTGAAAAGCTGGGTATTCCTTATGTATTTAAGGCGTCTTTCGATAAGGCTAACCGTAGCTCAGTTCACTCATACCGTGGACCTGGTATGGAAGAAGGTCTAAAAATCTTCCAAGAGTTGAAAGACACATTCGGCGTGAAGATCATCACTGATGTTCACACTGAAGCACAAGCTCAGCCGGTTGCTGATGTGGTTGATGTTATTCAACTTCCAGCATTCTTAGCTCGTCAAACGGACCTTGTTGAAGCGATGGCTAAGACTGGCGCAGTTATCAACGTGAAGAAGCCTCAGTTCATGAGCCCGAACCAAGTTGGTAACATCGTTGATAAATTCGCAGAATGTGGCAACGACAAGATTATCCTTTGTGAACGTGGCTCTTGCATGGGTTACGACAACCTAGTTGTAGATATGCTTGGTTTTGGCGTAATGAAGAAAGCTTCAAACGGCAGCCCAATCATCTTTGACGTGACGCACTCTCTACAGATGCGTGATCCTTCAGGTGCTGCATCTGGCGGTCGTCGTGAGCAAACGGTTGAACTTGCAAAAGCGGGTCTTGCGACAGGTATTGCTGGTCTATTCATTGAAGCTCACCCGAACCCAGATCAAGCACGCTGTGATGGTCCATCTGCACTGCCTCTAGATAAGCTAGAGCCGTTCTTGAAGCAGATGAAAGCACTTGACGACCTTATCAAAGGTTTTGACCACATCGATATTAAATAGTCGAAAAGTCTAGAATTCAAAGCCGGCGTAATTGCCGGCTTTTTTGTACCTATAGCTAAGCGAATGGCGCTAGCGTTAGTATGGTATTGTAATGTTATAACGTAATCATTAAGGCTCTGATAAATCGAATAAATTTAACGAAGGTCACTTTGTAGCGCTTTCGAACTGAGTAAATCACAAATAATCTAAAAAATGATGAAAACGTTTGCCTGTGATCACTTATTAGCTCAACTGCAACTTTGTCGCTTTGTTACACACTCGATAGGGGATTATGGTGATCTATCCTACATAAATATGAAATCACTCTGTTAGGTTTACCGTCTTAATTTAAACTACTTCAAGTTTTACCATTCTCTAACCATGTTTATTAACTAAACACGGGCTCTATGGGAGTGGAAGAAGCAGTGGATTCCCCTAAAAAGTTCAAAGGTATGACAATGAAGCAACGCCTTATTCTAAAGACAGCACTAAGTGCTGCAATTCTAGCGACTTTAGCTGGTTGTGCGTCTCAATCTGCTCATGATTGGAACCAAGACGAAACTTACAAGCTAACGATTCTTCACACTAACGACAACCATGGTCGTTTCTGGCAGAACAAATACGGCGAATACGGCATGTCTGCGCGTAAAACGCTGATTGATCAACTTCGTGCAGAAGTTGAAGCAGAAGGCGGTAGCGTGTTGCTTCTATCTGGTGGTGACATCAACACAGGTGTACCAGAGTCAGATCTTCAAGATGCAGAACCTGATTTCAAAGGCATGAACAAGATTGGTTACGATGCAATGGCACTTGGTAACCATGAGTTTGATAACTCACTAGACGTACTACAAAAGCAAATCGATTGGGCTAACTTCCCAATGCTATCTGCAAACATCTACGATAAAGCGACTGGTGAACGTAAGTTCCAAGCTTACGAGATGTTTGAAAAGCAAGGTATTAAAATCGCGGTTATTGGTTTAACAACTGAAGATACCCAAAAGATTGGTAACCCTGAGTTCATCGCAGGTATCGATTTCCGTGACCCTAAAGAAGAAGCGAAGAAACTGATCGCTGAACTTAAAGAAACAGAAAAACCAGATCTTATCTTTGCTGTGACTCACATGGGTCACTACGAAAATGGTCAGCGTGGCGTTAACGCACCAGGTGATGTTGCACTAGCGCGTTACCTAGACGAAGGTGACCTAGACATGATCGTTGGTGGTCACTCTCAAGAGCCTGTATGTATGGAAGGCCCTAACGTTGCGAAGAAAAACTTCAAGCCGGGTGATGAGTGTAAACCTGACCTTCAAAACGGTACTTACATCGTTCAAGCTCACGAATGGGGCAAATACGTAGGCCGTGCTGATTACGAATTCCGTAATGGCGAGCTAGAGATGGTGAGCTATGACCTAATCCCAGTTAACCTGAAGAAAAAGGTTAAGATCGACGGTAAGAAGCAACGCGTACTTATCCAAGACGAGATTGCGCAAGATCCAGAACTACTAGAGTTCCTACGTCCTTTCCAAGAGCAAGGCCAAGCACAGCTTGAAGTTAAGATTGCTGAAACAAATGGCAAGCTTGAAGGTGACCGTAACGTGGTTCGTTTCCAACAGACTAACCTAGGTCGTCTGATTGCAACTTCTCACATGGAGCGTGCAAAAGCAGACTTCGCAGTGATGAACTCTGGTGGTGTTCGTGATTCGATTGAAGCGGGTGAAGTAACATACAAAGATGTACTAACAGTACAACCTTTTGCAAACATCCTGACTTACACAGACATGACAGGTAAAGAAGTTCTAGATTACCTAAATGTAGTGGCAACTAAACCAATCGACTCAGGTGCTTACGCACAATTCGCTGGTATCTCAATGACGGTAGCGAACGGTGAAGTGTCTAACGTATTCATCGGCGGCAAGCAACTTCGTTTAGACGAAACATACCGCTTCACAGTGCCAAGCTTTAACGCTGCTGGTGGTGACGGCTACCCTAAACTGTCTGACCACCCTGGTTACGTAAACACTGGTTTTGTTGACGCTGAAGTACTGAAAGAGTACCTAGAAGCGAACAGCCCAGTTGACGTGAACAAGTATGCACCTTCTGGTCAAATTGTTTACAAGTAATTGGATCATTAAGCGCTAAATTCGATTGACTCTAGCGCCATGATAAATTTAACTAAAGCGACGCTCCTGCGTCGCTTTTTGTTTATTTATCGTTTGGATTTGTTATGACCCCTGCAATCAATCTTGCCAAGAAAAAGAAAATCGCTCATACGGTGCATCAGTATCACCATGATGCCAACAATACTAACTATGGGTTAGAAGCCGTTGAGGCGCTTGGTCAGGATCCTAAACGTGTATTCAAAACGCTTCTATTCTGCCTAAATGGTGTCGCTAAAGACTTGGCTGTTGCGGTGATTCCTGTGGATCAAAAGCTAAATTTGAAACTTGCGGCCAAAGCGGCAAAAGGTAAAAAAGCAGAGATGGCCAACCCTGATATTGCTCAGAAAACCTCAGGTTATGTAGTAGGAGGGATCAGTCCGCTTGGTCAGAAGAAAGCGCTACCGACTTTTGTTCATTCCAGTGCGACGGAGTTTGAAACGATCTGCGTAAGTGCAGGAAAGCGAGGGTTAGAAATTGAACTCGACCCTAAAGATTTAGCTCAACTGACTCGAGCTCAGTTTGCGGATTTGTGCTTGTAAGCTGATGATTAGCTGTCATTAGTCATGATGTATGAAACAACAAATAAAAACGCCCACTACTAAGTGGGCGTTTTTGTATAAGGAATCACTCTACTTTTTCAGACCTAGAGTGCCACCAACACGTTTTGCTGCTGGCTTATTTGGTCGGTTTGACTCTTGGTGGCGATTAGTTGGCTTACCACCTCGATGGTCGGCACTACCACGGCCAGTGCGATTGCGATCTGAACTCTTATTGTCTGAGTTAGAGCGCTCAGAGCGAGAGCTCGATTTCCAATTCTCTGTGTTGCCTTTGCTTTGGCCTTTGTTTTCACCATTTGATGAATTACGACCGCGCTTTGAATTAGGCGCATGACGGAATTCATCCGCGTTATTACCACGGTAAGTACGAGTGCGATTCTCTTTTTGATTACGTCGAGCAGTAGAAGCTTGGTTCTCTTCACGGCTATCAAATAGCTTAGCGTCTGTCGCCTTGCGTATACGCTGACCCTTTGCATTAATTTTAGATGCGTCTTCTGTACTTACAGAACCTTCACACATCGCTAGAATTTCTGCGATCTCTTCTTCGCTCAAGTAACGCCACTTGCCATTAGGGATACCGTCCAAAGAGATGTTCATGATACGAACACGACGTAGTTTGAAAACTTCATAGCCAAGAGCTTCACACATACGACGAATTTGGCGGTTCAGACCTTGCGTTAATGTGATTCGGAATGAGAACTTAGTTTCTTTCTCAACTTTACACGGCAACGTCACCGTATCCAGAATAGGCACACCCGCTGCCATTTTCTGTAAGAATTCACCGGTGATTGGTTTATCGACACGAACCACATACTCTTTTTCGTGGTTGTTACCAGCACGAAGAATCTTATTTACGATGTCACCGTCGTTTGTCAGGAAGATCAAGCCATCAGATGGTTTATCTAAGCGGCCAATTGGGAAGATACGCTTATGGTGACCGATGAAATCGACGATGTTCCCTGGAATATCACGTTCAGTGGTGCAGGTAATGCCTGTCGGCTTATTTAAAGCGATGTAGATAGGCTTCTCTTTTGAGCGAACTGGTTTGTTGTCGATCTCAACATCATCACCTGGCATTACTTTGGTGCCCATTTCTGGGATCTTGCCGTTAATAGTAACTCGACCTGCATCAATCAGTTTGTCGGCTTCGCGGCGTGAGCAAAAACCAGTTTCACTGATGTATTTGTTAAGGCGTTTAGCTTGGGATTCTTGTGACATGATATTCTCTTAGCGTTTCACAACGGAAATATAGGGAAACAAAAAAGCAACTACAGAGCAGTTGCTTTACGTTTGAATTCGTTAACTGACGACAATTTTAGCACTTGGTTTGAGTCTAGGCACTAAATATCGATCTTGGGGTGAAAGCCCGCTCCAGAATTTCGATGCTCAGCTAGTGCGCTTTTGATGACGCTCTCTGTTTTCTAACTTTTTCTCGTTGCTTTTTCTAAGCATGACATAAACAGCACCGGTACCACCGTGAAATTGCTGTGCTGAGTGTACACATTGCACATCGTTGATCTGAGTTAGCCAGTTAGTCACGTAGCTTTTCATCATCGCTGGTGGATTTGAGCGTTCTCCTTTCCCATGAACGATAATGACAGTGCGAACATCCATTCTTAAGCATTGGCGTAAAAATGACAGCACTTCGTTGCGAGCATCTTTCAGCGTCTTTCTATGTAGATCGAGTTTGGCCTGAATGGGGTACTTACCAAGGCGCAGTTTTTTGTATACGCCTTCCTGAACACCATCCTTCTTATAAGCAATAACGTCGTCTGGCTTAACCATCGGAGAGTAATCGAGTGATAGGTAATCTTTCTCATCATCAGAGAGCCACATAGCGGCTTCACGCTTAGCAAGCTGAGACTCTGTAACGCGATGTACTTTCTGGTGTTCTGCGGTGTCATGGTCGATACGTTTAACATCGCCCATCATTTGTTGGAATAGATCTAAATCGTCATCATGAGACATAGTGTGCATCTCAAGTTGGTAAGAATAGAGTAAGTATACCTAAGTTGGGGTAGGGTTTAAAAATGAAAAAACCGGAGGAGACAAGAGAAGTCAGCTCCGGTGCAAAGCGTTTTCAAATTTACCTATAGCAATGAGACTTTAGGTAAATGATTTAGGCTGAGCGACTCTAGTGAGGAGATTTGTCAGTCATAACTTTGTAGATGAAGAAGCCTCCATAAAACATCATGAGACCCAGAGCCCCGAAGATTACTACCATTGAAGATAGTCCCACCGCATTACCAAATAGGAGATCTAGCCAAAAGTCCATGTGTATACCTCAAAGTTATATGACATGGGTTAGTGTATTAACAAGCATTATCAATTCACTGATCTGGATCAATCCTGTTTCATAAGTTAAATACTTGTTGGCAACTGTGTGTTTTTCGTCACATCATGCTCGTTGTTGTATGTCTTTTGTTCGAACGATTCAAAATCGCAATAAATATGAGAAAAAGCCCTTGCGGATAAATTCAGAACCCGTATTATACGCTCCATCGACAGGCAATCAGCCAGTTAGATATCTCGGTGAATAGCGCAGCTTGGTAGCGCATCTGGTTTGGGACCAGAGGGTCGGGGGTTCGAATCCCTCTTCACCGACCACATTAAAGAAAGCCGTAGCAGAAATGCTACGGCTTTTTTGCATTTGAACGTTTTATTTCGGAACTCGGGGTGGGACTGGAATGCCAGTCCAATCGAATTCCTCTTCATCGACCACTTTTTAGAAAGCCGTAGCACTATTAGTAATAGAAGGGGCTACGGCTTTTTTGCTTTTTGGTATATGTGTCATTCCTTAGAGCGACGAAGGCACGAGTCGGGAATCTCTTTTTGTTCTATATCTAGCATAGACTCAATAAGCCAGTCCCAAATCTATTTACTTAACATCACAGGTAATGTCTTTGATTGGCGTCTCTGAGGTAACAAAACAAACATAAGCGTCAACAGGGTTATTTGGACCAATTCGAATGTAACCTGCCTGTACTTCATCTTCGTTAAAAGTCACCGAGTGAGAATTACCCGTCTGACCATCGTAGAAGCTTGCGTCAAAATTACCGTTCATTTGGCTTGCGATACGGTTGCGTGTCGTTGATGTCGTGAACGTAATATTCGCGCATCGCATTGGTGGCTTTTCAGTAATCAGAAACTGTCCGCTTTCTTTATCTAACACACCGCCTTTGGTGTCTGGCTGAATGTCTATCGGCTGGAATTGTTCGATCGTACAAGTTTCTTTGGCAGACGCTGCAGTGGGCATCAGAATCGCTAGGGCTAGAGGGAAAGCAAAAAGTACTGGTTTCATGAGAACAACACCATATGTAAAAGAGCGAAAGATAATAGCACCGCTATGGTGCCATTAAATGTAAAAATTCTGTTATTAAGGACATGCTTTTATAATGAAAAGGCCATGCCCTAACTAACTGTCTTCGTCAACCTCGAACTGACACTGAGCTTGTTGGCTTTGTGATTGTTGAGTCACACTGAACCCCTTATCTTCTAACAATTGTATAAGGTTACCATCTCCAATCAGGTGTAAAGTACCGACGACCAGCACGTAGTGTCCATTTGAGTCGAGTTTCCAATCTTTGGCAGAGAGTTTGTTTGCCCAATCAACGTTGCGATCCGTTAGAAATGCTTTCTCAAGCTCGGTGGGCATTTCAGACAGCTTCGCAAAGTCCTCAAGTTTGGTTACATCACCTGCTTTCCAACTCTCAATTAGGCAATGAACCACACGGTCTGTTTGGTCAAACTCTTCAATGCTTGTCACTAGCCACTCTTTACCAGAATCTTTTTGCCCTGCAATGAGGTCTATTTGAAATTGTAGTGGCTCTAAGCTGATCACTGGAACGTCTTGTATTGTCGCTTTATAGGCGAGTGTTGCGTCGACACCGCCCGCTGAGCCGTAACCAAGGTTCTTTAACTGCTGCATTTGTATCGACAGAGATGTTGCCCAAGGTGGGGACCTCAGTAGTTGTTGTGTCGACATACCCAAAGATTTGGAAATGCTTGTTAATAACTGTTGTTGATCTTCGCTTAATACATCGGCTGTAGTGACCGTGGTGGTAGGGTACACGACGCCTTCTGTCTTTCTTATATCCGTCTCGACAATTAATCCGTCGCTCTCTTTTAACGTGTCTGAGATTTGTGTGGGAAGCGGGTACATGCTCTCGTCTCCAACATGCACAGAACCTAAGATGGTGAGGGTCAGGTCATCCTTTTTGGCTTGCCAATAAAGTGGTTCGGCGACAGCTTGCTTTGCTGAAAAGGCAAGTGTGAGTAGCGTAAGGTACAAGAATGTGCGCAAAGAAAGCTCCTTTAGAAAGACATAAACTCGTTAAAAAAGATTTTGACGGAGTTTTTTAACGGTTTTTTTTGAGAACGATGTCACGTTGTTTATACGAAAAGTATAACAACACGAGCAAACTCTAAAACTTTTCTCTCCAAGAACGACACGATTTTATGAAATCCTGTGAAAAGATTGTGATTTAATTCTCAGTTATTACGTCAAAATAAAAGTGACGGAAGTGCCGTTAAGCATAACCTTATGATTTAATTAAAATTAAATTTATCAATATTTTTGAGATTTGAAGCCGATCACTGAATTGGCCTGATTTAATTCACGCCAAAAAATAAGACCATATAGTTTGTCTAACTTTCAGAAGCGCTCCACTTTGCTTCTTACTCAATTTTTTAAATTTATGGGTGAATACGATGTTGAAGAGAAACTTAATATCTGTAGCGGTATTAGCTGGCTTGACGGGTTGTGCAGTAACACAAGCACCAGAACAAAAAGTAGTGAATGCACTGGCTGACAATCTTGATGTTCAGTACGAAATTCTAACTAACCACGGTGCGAATGAAGGCTTGGCTTGTCAGGACCTAGGCGCTGAATGGGCGTCATGTAACAAAGTAAACATGACACTAACCAATGACGGTGAAGCGATTGATTCTAAAGATTGGAGCATCTACTTCCACAGTATTCGTCTTATTTTAGATGTTGATAATGAGCAATTTAAGATCACTCGCGTTACTGGTGACCTTCACAAGCTAGAACCTACTGAAAAATTTGACGGCTTTGCGGCTGGTGAAGAAGTGGTTCTTCCGTTAACGAGTGAATACTGGCAACTGTTTGAAACTGACTTTATGCCAGGTGCATTCGTGACGGCGCCAAACGCAGAACCTAAGATGATTGCATCATTGAATACAGAAGATGTTGCATCGTTTGTAAGCGGTCTTGAGGGTAATAACCTTAAACGTACGCCTGATGATAATAACGTAATGGCGACAGCGGTGACGCGTTTTGAAAAGAATGCTGATCTAGCAACTCAAGATGTATCAACAACGCTATTGCCAACGCCAATGTCGGTAGAAGCGGGTGAAGGTTCAGTAAGTATTGCTGGTGGTATTGCTTTACCAAAAGACTCATTCGACGCTGATCAGTTCGCTGCAATTGAAGAACGTGCAGATGTGGTAAACGTAGATGTGAGTGGTGACCTTCCTGTAAGTGTTGCTGTTGTTCCTACTCAGTTTACGGGTGATTTAGCAAAATCTGGCGCTTATGAACTAAGCATCTCGGAAGAGGGAATTGCAATTAAAGCGTTTGATAAAACGGGGGCTTTCTACGCAGTCCAGTCTATTTTTGGCCTAATAGACAGTCAGAACGCTGAATCATTACCACAACTGTCAATTAAAGATGCACCGCGCTTTGATTACCGTGGTGTGATGGTGGACGTTGCTCGAAACTTCCACTCAAAAGATGCCATCCTAGCAACGCTAGATCAAATGGCGGCATACAAGATGAATAAACTGCACCTTCACCTAACGGATGATGAAGGTTGGCGTTTAGAAATCCCAGGTTTACCAGAGCTAACGGATGTAGGGTCTAATCGTTGTTTTGATTTGGATGAACAAAGCTGCTTACTGCCTCAGCTAGGTTCTGGTCCAACAACAAACAACTTTGGCTCTGGTTTCTTTAGTAAAGCGGACTACGTCGAGATCCTAAGCTACGCTAAAGCGCGCAGCATCGAAGTTATCCCTGAAATTGATATGCCAGCACACGCTCGTTCAGCTGTGGTATCAATGGAAGCGCGTTACACTCGTCTCATGGCGGAAGGCAAAGAAGCAGAAGCGAACGAATACCGCTTGATGGATCCGCAAGATACATCGAACGTAACCACGGTTCAGTTTTACGATAAGCAAAGCTTCATTAACCCATGTATGGAGTCATCAACTCACTTCGTCGATAAAGTAATCTCTGAAGTGGCGGCAATGCACCAAGAAGCGGGCGTTCCGCTAACGACTTGGCACTTCGGCGGCGATGAAGCGAAAAACATCAAGTTAGGTGCAGGCTTACAAGATATTAATGCAGAAGATAAAGTGGCTTGGAAAGGCAACATCGATTTGTCTAAGCAAGATAAGCCGTTCCAACAATCGCCACAATGTCAGTCATTGATCGCTGATGGTACTGTAAGCGATTTCGGTCATCTACCAAGCCACTTCGCAGAACAGGTGTCTAAGATTGTTGCTGAGAAGGGTATTCCACACTTCCAAGCATGGCAAGATGGTCTGAAATACAGCGAAGGTGAAGAAGCATTTGCAACCGAAAGCACTCGCGTGAACTTCTGGGATGTTCTTTACTGGGGCGGAACGTCATCAGTATACGATTGGTCAGCTAAAGGGTATGACGTGATTGTTTCTAACCCAGACTACGTATACATGGATATGCCATACGAAGTTGATGCAGCTGAGCGCGGTTACTACTGGGCAACACGTGCAACCGATACTCGTAAGATGTTTGGCTTCGCACCAGAAAACATGCCACAAAACGCAGAAACGTCACTAGATCGTGATGGTAATGGTTTTACTGGTAAAGGTGAGGTTGAAGCGAAACCTTTCTACGGTCTGTCAGCTCAACTTTGGTCTGAAACAGTGCGTACTGACGAGCAATATGAATACATGGTGTTCCCTCGCGTACTAGCAGCTGCAGAGCGTGCATGGCACCGAGCAGATTGGGAAAACGACTACAAGGTTGGCGTTGAATACTCTCAAGAAACTAACCTAGTTAATAAGCAAGCGCTAAACAGCGACTTCAATCGCTTCGCGAATATCGTAGGTCAACGTGAGCTGGCTAAGCTAGAAAAAGCAGGCATTGACTACCGACTACCTGTACCGGGTGCGAAGGTTGTTGACGGTAAGCTAGCGATGAACGTTCAATTCCCAGGTGTAGAGCTTCAATACTCAGCAGATGGTGAAAACTGGCTAACGTATAATGAGCAGCAACGTCCATCGGTTTCTGGTGAAACTTACATCCGCTCTATCTCTGAAAGTGGTGAGAAAGTAAGTCGAGTGACCTCAGTTAAATAATCGATAAGCACGACTAGTGAAAGGGCTCCCGAAATTTATCTTGTTCAAGATAAAACGGGAGCTCTTTTTGTTTGCTGCGAATTAGGTGCATATCCAAAACTGAAATATATAGAAATCTTCTTTGTTTATATCGTCAACAATGCACATAAGGTGACTTTAATCCCAAAAGTGACGAGCCTCTCATTATTCTCTTCAAAAAATAAGTCCTCAGTAAAAAACTCTAAATCAGGTGTGATTCAACTGTCTAAATCTAATTTTTCTTCGTGAAATAACGTGATTCCGATCTGTATATTTTCTGTTCTTTAGCTTTTTACCAATTTTTAGTTTTTTAAGTTGTTGATTTTATTGCGTTAAATATCTTGTCTTTTTTTGATAGTGAGAAGGATCACTCTGTTGCTTCTTTTATTTTGAAACGCAAATTAATTCGAGCAACATAGATTGCATGCCAGGGAGGCTACCAATTACTCAAGCGGTGAAGGTGAATGATGTACCGAAGATATGCCGCTGAAAAAAATCAAACTAAGGCAGTTTACTATGAAAAAAATTATCGCTCTAAGTGCTCTTTCTCTTGCTTTCGCTTCTAGTGCTTTTGCTGGTTCTTCTTACGTAACAGGTAACATCCAAATTCACGATGATGGCCGTATTCACGGTTCTGACATGACTTCTACGCTAGAAGCTGGCCACACGTTTGATAACTCTCTAGGCGGCTTCACGGTTTACTCTGAGTTTGACGGCATCCAACTGGGTAAACTTGAAACTGAAAACGGCGGTGTGGGTAACACTACTCCTGGTATTACTGTGGGTGGTGAGCAATCTTTCAACATCACTGACAACCTATGGGTTGCTGCTGGTTACCAACACCTATTCTCTGCAGGCGAGAGCATCCAGTTCCGTCCATTAGTTAAGATCGGCTACAACTTCGATAACGGTATCTCTATCAGCAACCGTACTCGTGCACACATCGATGATACTTCTGCTAATGCAGATACTGACTACCGTATGGATAACCGCATTGCATACACAGTGAACGAAGACCTAGCACTTAGCTACAACAACGTTTACATGATCGAAGCTGAAGCGATGGACCACGAGTTACGTGCAACATGGACTCGTCAAGGCGTACAGCCTTACTTCGAGTTCCGTAGCCAAGCTAACGGTGTAGATTTCGCAAATGGTGATTCTAAGCAGAACAACGCATTCGTATTCGGTGCTTCTTACGGCTTCTAATCTGATTTATTTAGTGGCTTAGTCAACGAGACTATCCGCTAAATAATCTTTGCCTAAGCACTTCCTTCGTGAATGAGCGAGGGGATTGAGCGGCACTAACAGCCCGGTTGGTGTCGCGACAAGATTTGCTTTACTGTCCAAAAGCAAAGAGCCTAGTAAGTAAATCACTGTCTTGGGTTTACTTAATACTAGGCTCTATTTTTATGTTTTCATTTCTAGTTAGGGCGTACTTTAGTTACCTTTGTAATGACGGTACTCAAACACCTGACCTTTATCATTAAACGCGTACACCGAGTATTCGTCTTTCTTATCGCCATACTCCATACCTGGTGAGCCCATTGGCATACCCGGAACCGCCAAACCAATCGCATTGCGTGGTGGGTTTTCTAAAAAGGCTTTCACGTCTTCTGCTGGGATGTGTCCTTCAAATACGTAACCGTCAATCTCTGCCGTGTGACAAGATGCAAGCTCAGGTGTAACCCCTAGCTTTTGCTTGATTGGGTTCATATCATCGTGGAGCTTCTCTGTTACATCGAAACCAGCATCACGCATGTGCTCTGTCCATTCTGTACAACAGCCGCAGTATGGTGATTTATGGTTTAGAACATCAGTTGCGAGAGCTTGTCCTGATATTGCAGCGAGTGCAGTAAGAGTCATAATTTTACGAATCATGGCTAACCTCATGAATAGGATTATTGTTGATATTAGAATGGGTCGGTTTGAACAGTCTCAGCCTATTGGCATTACTTACCACAGTAATGGACGACATCGCCATGGCTGCGCCTGCCACCACTGGGCTGAGTAAAAATCCGAAAAACGGGTAGAGCACACCAGCCGCGATAGGAATGCCCAACGAGTTGTAGATGAAAGCACCAAAGAGGTTTTGCTTCATGTTTCTCACCGTTGCTTGGGACAGCTCAATCGCATTACTAACAGAGAGAGGCGACGAGTTGAGGAGTGCCATTTGTGCACTCTCGATCGCCACATCACTGCCACTGCCCATGGCGATACCTATATCGGCCTGAGCCAGTGCAGGTGCGTCGTTTATACCGTCTCCAACCATGGCTACACTCTTATATTGTTGTTGAAGCTGAACAATATGTTGCGCTTTCTGCTCTGGAAGTACCTCAGAGATAACCTCATCGATACCGACGCTTTTGCCAATCGCTTGAGCAACCGAGTCGTTGTCGCCAGTGAGTAGCACTGTGTGAATTCCGGCGGATTTTAGTTGAGCAATAGCTTGTTTGCTATCTATTTTTAACGCGTCTGAAATACCTAATATGCCCTCCAGTTTTTGGTCGATGACTATGAAAATTGGCGTCCATGCTTGTGTGCGGCAAAGTTCAATAAAGTCACGGCCCACTTGAGTATCAATACCGAGTTGGGTTAGGTATTTCAGAGAGCCGACTTGAACGTGTTTTCCGTTAATGTTGGCTTGTACACCAAGGCCTCGGCGGTTTTCAAAGTCGCTGTGTGGGAGTGCTGAAACTTCTAAGTTCTCTGCATATTGGCAAACGGCTTTGGCAAGCGGGTGTTCTGAACCGACTTCAACAGAATAGGCGTAAGCCAACAGTTCTTGTTCTGATAGGTTGTGGTAAAACGCTTGCTGTACGCTTGGTTTACCTTGGGTTAGGGTACCCGTCTTATCAAATACTACAGCATCGATTTTGCTCGCTGACTGCAATACATCAGCATCTTTGATTAGAACGCCAAACTCAGCAGCTTTGCCTACACCGACTGTAATAGAAAGCGGCGTTGCAAGGCCTAAAGCACACGGGCAAGCGATGATCAGCACAGTCGTCGATATGACAAGCATGTAGCTTGCACTTGGTTGCGGACCAACAAAGAACCAAACTAGGGCGGCAACGGCTGCGATCGCGACGACAACAGGAACGAAAACGGCAGAGATAGAGTCGGCAAGCTTTGCAATTGCAGGTTTACTGCTTTGTGCTTGGCGAACCATCTGAATGATGCGAGCCAACATAGTGCTTGAGCCAATACCTGTCGCTTCAATAATTAAGCTGCCATCACCATTAATGGTGCCTGCAGAAACGCCATCACTAACCGACTTTACGTTGGGAAGCGGTTCACCGGTCAACATGGATTCATCGATGTAAGACTCTCCTGATACCACAACACCATCAACCGGTACTTTCTCCCCAGGTTTGACGCGTATATGCATACCCACTTGGATAGCCTCTACTGCAATAATTTGCTCTTTGCCATCAACGATAACCATCGCTTTTTGAGGCTGTAAATTAATCAGTGCCTGTAGCGATTTTGTAGTGCGAGCTTTGGCTTTGGCTTCGATATAGTGACCCAAAGAAATAAGGCCAATGATCATCGCGCTCGCCTCAAAATAGACGTGGCGAGAGGCTTCAGGGAACCATGATGGAATGAGCACAACCAACATTGAGTAGAACCATGCTGCGCCTGTACCCAAAGCTACTAGCGTGTCCATGGTCGCGCGTTTATGCATCAAGGATTGCCACGCGTTAGTGAAGAAACTGCGTCCAGAGGTGGCTAGTAGCACTAGGCAGATCACACCAATGAATCCCCAAGCCAGTTGATCATTTTGTGTTGCGATGGTCATGCTGCCACCGAAGACGCCCCATGCCATTAATGGTCCGCCAAGTAGCAGCGCACTCACTGAATTTTTCAGGAAGGCCTGTTGAGTGCGAAGTTGTTGCTCTTGCTGTTTTTGTTGTTGTGTTCCCGCATCATCAACAAACTCAGCGCCATACCCTGCGTTTTTCACCGATTCGATGAGCTTGTTTTCGATCAGAACGCGTGTTTGAGAGGTGAAAACCAAGGCCGTTTGCTCGGCAAGGTTGATCTGAGCTTGATCGACGAACTCGTTCTTTTTCAGTGCTTTTTCGACTGAAGAAACGCAACTCGCGCACGTCATCCCCTCAAGAACAAGGTGGTAAGTATATTGACTTGCAACGGGTTCAGTTGACGTTGTTTTTGTAGGTGCTGGCTTTTTATCTTCTTCTAAATCTGAACTTGATGACAGGTCATGTGCTTCAGAGTAGGGGACAGCGTGATAACCGATACTTTCGACCAGCTCAATAACCTCGGACTCAGAAAGCAAAGTGACCAGTGATAATTCTTGTTTGCTGACTTCTAGGTTTGAGGCTTGCTCAGTTTGTTCAAGCGCTTGAGCCAGTTTGCTCACGCACTTACCGCAACTAAGGCCGGATAGAGAAAAGTGCAGTTGATTACCCATAGAATAACCAAGCGTTGCTAACTGTTCGTTGAGCTCAATGTAACTGGAAGGAGTCGAAATATCGATATAGGTCGGCGATATATCATTAATCGTCGTATTGTCGAGATCGCCAAACAGTATGCGGACTTTCTTCGCACAACCCATGCAATTTAGGCCGTTGAGCGCGGTTGTGTAGTGGTTCATATCGATACTCCAATTCTCATCTACGCCTAACATAAACCTTCCCGTAAGGGTAAGGTCAAACATAAATTCAATAATTTGATCTTGGTGGTGTGCTAGCTGGTGGGTTCAATCTGGAATGGAAGCGGGAAATTAAGAATGTGCGGCTATAATCTACTGGCTAAGACTATTGATTTACGACTTTAAGGGCTTAATTGGTCTTTCAATAACGGCTTTCGTACAACAACAGCACATTAATCATTCACTACTGATTGTAGATTTAAGCGGTGGTGATAAAATAGCGCCCAAAATTTAGTGATGGTTGACTATTGCAGGCCTTGTAATAGGCTCCACTAAAAGAATCACCTACATAATCAAGGTATTTAAATGACGGTTAAAACTCGTTTTGCTCCTAGCCCAACTGGCTATCTTCACGTTGGTGGTGCACGTACTGCACTTTACTCTTGGCTATTCGCTAAAAACCAAGGCGGTGAATTCGTTCTACGTATCGAAGACACAGACCTTGAGCGTAACTCTCAAGAAGCGGTTGATGCAATTCTAGAAGGCATGCAATGGATGGGTATGGAATGGGATGAAGGTCCTTACTACCAATCTAAGCGTTTTGACCGTTACAACGAAATGGTTGATAAGCTTCTAGCTGAAGACAAAGCATACAAATGCTACGCGTCTAAAGAGCTGCTTGATGAAATTCGTGCAGAGCAAGAAGCAAACAAAGAGATGGCTCGTTACGATGCGAACCACCCTAAAATTATTGCAGCTAACGAAGCAGCACAAGAAGGCGATGCGTGCGTTATCCGTTTCCGCAACCCTAAAGAAGGCAGTGTAGTATTTGATGACCAAATCCGTGGTCGCATTGAAATTTCTAACAGCCAACTTGATGATCTAATCATTCGTCGTACAGACGGTGCTCCTACTTACAACTTCGTAGTAGTAGTGGATGACTGGGACATGGGTATCACACACGTTGTTCGTGGTGAAGACCACATCAACAACACACCTCGTCAAATTAACATCTACGAAGCACTAGGCGCGCCGGTTCCAACTTTCGCTCACTGTGCAATGATCCTAGGTGATGACGGTGCGAAACTGTCTAAGCGTCACGGCGCTGTATCAGTAATGCAATACCGCGACGAAGGTTACCTACCGAACGCACTAAACAACTACCTTGTTCGTTTAGGTTGGTCTCACGGTGACCAAGAGATTTTCTCTCAAGAAGAGATGATCGAGTTCTTCAGCCTGAACGCAATCAGCAAGTCTGCATCTGCATTCAACACTGAAAAGCTACTTTGGTTGAACAACCATTACATCAAAACCTCTGAGCCTGAGTACGTTGCAAAATACCTGCAATGGCACCTAGACGCGCAGAAGATCGATACAACAAACGGCCCTGCTATCACTGAAGTGATCAAGCTAGTTGGCGAGCGTTGTAACACACTTATCGAACTTGCTGAGCAGTCTCGTTACTTCTACGAAGATTTCTCGGAGTTTGAAGCTGGCGCAGCTAAGAAGCACCTACGTGGTGTTGCTAAAGGCCCATTAGAGCTTGCTCTTGCTAAGGTTGAAGCACTTGAAGAGTTCACAACGGCAAACATCAAAGACGGTGTGATTGCAGCAGTATGTGAAGAGCTAGAGATCGGCATGGGTAAAATCGGTATGCCACTTCGCGTAGCAGTAACAGGCGGCGGTCAGTCTCCTTCTGTTGATGCAGTGATGGAGCTTGTTGGTAAAGAGCGCGTAATCGCTCGTATCAAGATGGCTCTTGAGTTCATCGCAGAGCGTGAAGCTAACGCTTAATTGAGCGATTGCTAGATTCAAAAAAGGGTCAGTAACTTGGTTACTGACCCTTTTTATTTGTCTCAACTTTTATTGTCTAAACAACTTCGTTTATTGTCTAAATAACTTAGCTATAGCTGGTCGTCGGCAATCATTTGAGTTGCTTGCGTGGCTGATTTCTTGTCGAACAAGATATCCATCATCGCTTTGATGCGTTCCATATCGTCACCAAACTTGGAAAAGTTGCCGCTATTCGGCGCCTTAAACTCTACGTTGCCAACGCGCTGTTGATCTTGATAAGCCGAGATCTTTGCATCTGCCACAAAGGTTCTGAAGTCCCAGCTCCAACGAGATACGTAATCTAGCGTGACTTCTTCAGGCTTGTGTTCAGAGCCGTCAGCGACAACCTTACATTTAACTTGGTTGTTCAAACACCAGTCGAGCATTGAATCAAGAAACACAGTACGTGTCTTGGTGTCTTCTACGATAGTGATGTTTTTAATGTTGTTTGCTTCTGGCAGTGCGTTTCCTGAATATTTAGGAGCACTACAACCTGCGAGCAAAGTGACAGCAGCAACGGCTAACCAGTTTTTCATTATCTATCCTAGATTTTCTTGAAGATGATAGAGGTGTTGATACCACCAAAGGCAAAGTTGTTGCTCATCAGATATTCAACATCCAGTTCGCGACCTGAGCCCGTGATGTAATCGAGCTTGCCGCACTGTTCATCGACATTCTCTAGGTTTAGGGTTGGGCTGAACCAACCACTGTGCATCATCTCAAGGCTTAACCATGCTTCAATTGCACCACATGCGCCAAGCGTATGCCCGAAGTAACTCTTAAGAGAGCTAATAGGCACTTCACCAAAGATATTCGCTGTTGCATTACTCTCTGCAATGTCGCCTTTTTCAGTCGCAGTGCCATGAGCAGAAACGTAACCAATCTTCTCTGCTGGAAGTTGTGCGTCTCTCAATGCTTTTTCCATACAGATCTGCATGGTTTCCATCTGAGGTTGGGTCACGTGGGCGGCATCGCAGTTGCTAGCGAAACCAATGATTTCGGCATAGATTTTTGCGCCGCGAGCAACCGCATGTTCGTACTCTTCAAGGATAAGGGTTCCGGCACCTTCGCCGATAACCAAACCATCACGTTCGCAGTCGTATGGGCTAGGGGATTTCTTGGGTGTGTCGTTTTTTAAACTGGTAGCAAAAAGGGTATCGAAAACGGCAGACTCAGTAGGGCACAGCTCTTCACCACCACCGGCAACCATTACGGTTTGGTAGCCATGTTTGATCGCTTCATAGGCGTAACCAATGGCTTGGCTCCCTGAAGTACATGCACTGCTGGTGGGAATCACGCGGCCACGCAGTCCAAAGAACAGACCTACGTTAACTGCTGCAGTGTGCGGCATCATCTGTACGTAAGTGGTTGCTGTGATTGCTCGTGTAGACTTCTCATTCAGCATCACACCAAACGCACCAACCGCATCGGTACTGCCGGTTGAAGAGCCGTAAGCGATGCCAGTCTCACCATTGGTCAATACATCGTGACCAATTAAGCCTGCTTGCTGTAATGCATTCTCAGTAGCAACGGTTGCTAGGCGTGATACTCGGCCCATGCCACGTACTTGCTTGCGCTTGTAGTGTTTAGGCAGTTGGAAGTCATCAATAGGCGCTGCAAGCTTAGTGTTGAGACCATCATATTGCTCGAAGCTTGGCATATATTGAGTCGCATTTTCACAGGCCTTTAGTTTTGGCTCTATCTGTTGCCAGTCGTTACCAAAAGCAGTAACACCAGACATTCCAGTTACAACAACACGGCGGGTCATACTAAGCCTCCATTTACTGAAATCACTTGGCGAGTTACGTAGCCTGCAATATCAGACATTAGGTAGCTCACTAGGCCTGCCACTTCTTCCGGCTCACCCATTCGGCGCAGTGGTACTTGAGGAAGCGCGTGATCTTTCACGTGCTCGTCAACCATACCTGTGTCAATTAAGCCTGGAGCGACACAGTTTACCGTGATCTTGCGTTTTGCGAGTTCTAGAGCAAGAGATTTAGTCGCGCCAATCACACCCGCTTTTGCTGCTGCATAGTTAGTTTGACCACGGTTACCCATAATGCCTGATACAGACGCTAGCGTGACGATACGGCCACCTTTACGCTTTTGCACCATAGGCATCACACAAGGGTGAAGTACGTTGTAGAAGCTGTCTAGGTTGGTATGGATTACGCCATCCCACTCTTCTTCTGTCATAGCTGGGAATGCCGTGTCGCGAGTAATGCCTGCGTTGTTTACCACACCATAGTAAGCGCCATGTTCAGCAATATCAGACTCTAGCTTTTCGCGACATTCGTTGCGGTTGCTGATATCAAATTGGATAAGACGTCCAGCGCCACCTTGCTCGGTGATCGATTGTAGAGTCTCTTCAGCACCTTGCTTGTCACCCATGTAATGAACGGCGATTTCAAATCCGTCTTTCGCGAGTTGAATAGCGATCGCTTTACCAATGCCTTTGCTGGCACCAGTGACTAAAACCTGACGGGTCATGATGGGCTCCTAGTTTTCATTTCTTGTAATTTTTGTTCGGTTGGTACGTAAACATTGAGTTGGCATTGAGCCACCAACTCGCCTTGGTCTTCGACTCTTGCAGTAAATACGGCCATACCACTGTCTTCCATAAGCTGTTCGGCGTAGATATCGAGGGTCTGACCTTGAGTAAACTCATCACACAGTGATTTATAGCGACGAGATCCAAGTAGGAAACCGATAGGGGGAGTGGTGCCGTTTTTCAGCGCATGGTATCCAGACCATGCCGCTACAGACTGCGCCATAAACTCGATGCCAACATAAGCTGGGACCGTTTGAGATTCGGCATTAAAGAACAGATTATGGTCACCAATATCGACCTGACAGTGGATCGACAACGCCTCTACGCTGATAGCACGATCGATTAATATCATCGGTTCATCGTGAGGGAGAAGTTGGTCTACAGAAGGGATATCAGTCATTTACTACACCAAAAATCAGGCTAATGTTGTTACCACCAAAAGCAAAAGAGTTGCTTAAGATATTCTTTACTTTAAGTTTCTGGGAACAGTTTACCAAATCAACCTCAATATCTTCAGCTTTATCCTGACATTTTTGTAAGGGAAGCGGTAAGTCATATTTCAAAATATGCCAAGCAATTGCAGCCTCAATCGCACTTGCTGCGCCTAGAGTATGCCCGGTCAACTGCTTGGTAGAACTTACGGGAACCTTGTTTGCAAAAATACGATGGATGGCTTTGCTTTCCATCGAGTCATTGAGTGGCGTTGCTGTACCATGTGCATTGATGTAACCGATGTCTTCTGCGTTTAACTGTGCAGAATATAAAGCTTTTTTCATTGCTTGTTCAGCGCCATTTCCCTCAGGGTGAGGCGCTGAAATGTGGTGTGCATCAGAGCTATCACCACAGCCTAATAAGGCAATTTGAGGTGTGTTTTGAGTAGAATGAACACGCTTGATCTTGGTTTTACTGAGCAACATAAATGCGGCTGCTTCACCAATATTGATGCCATCTCGAGATTCGCTAAATGGCTTACAATGTTTGGTTGAAAGGGCTTCAAGACCATGGAAACCATTGAGCGTCAACTTACATAGGGTATCCACACCACCGACTAACACGGCATCAGCCATACCTGAATCTAACAAGCGCTGGGCGGTAAGAAACACGCGGCCGCTGGATGAGCAAGCCGTAGAGATGACGTAGTTTGGTCCCGTTAATGCGCAGTATTGGCTAACGAACTCAGAAGTGTCACCAAGCTCTTGTTTAGAGTAATGGTAATCTTCTGGAAACTCACCGTTTGTCAGTTTTTGTTTGAAGGCTGCTTCACCATCGGAGATACCAGAGGTGCTGGTGCCTATAACAACAGCGATACGGTCTGCGCCAAATTGTGCCTTGGCAAGTTCGATAGAATCTTTGATTTGGTTGAGAGCTGATAACGCCAGTTGATTATTGCGGGTGGCATACTTCACCAGAGTGGATGGAATCTCTGGTAGCTTACCTGCGATTTTGCCAACGACAGTGTGTTTGCCGTCGTTCAGCATATCGCTCACTTCAACCATGTTTGGTTCACGTTCGCCTTTTAGGCAGTCATGAGTGTCAGTAATACTTGAGCCTAGCGCTGAGTGGAAACCACAGTCTTGGATATAAATAGGCATAGTGTTTAGCTCTTACTTGGGTTATCGACAATCGTTGAATTCAACGTTTGTATAGTAATGGTGTAGCCTTGGGTCAAATGTTTGAAAATAATGTTGCCTGCCGTTTTGTGTGTATACGGTTCGGCTTGGTATTCAATTCGGATGATTGCCTTATTCTCGCCGTCAAACACAGTGCGGTTGTTATCTGTATCGACTAAATGCCAGCCTATACCTTGTAGCGGTTGTGCCCATGCTTCTGCAGGCCATAAGGTGAGCATCAAATTAAACAGTACCTGTTCGGGCTGAGGAAGGGTAGCACCGAGGCCAGATAGTACTTGTGTTTCAATGGCTTGGTTTTGATACTGCAGCGATAAGATACGTGTACCCCAAGAAGAGAAGCCAGCTAAAACGACCTTATCGGGCGTAACTTCAACTTGAACCGGTAACTGCTGGGTATCCTCTTGCCAGGTTGCGCTAATCAATTGACTTGCTGTTAATGAGTACCCAAGTTCTTCGGGTAGAGGCAAGGCGAGTTCTGTGTCTTTATTGATAGTGACGCTCGCACCTGTCGGTTGTTGAGAAACCAGTGAGCAGGCATTGAGTAGGAAGCTAAATACGACAGCGAATGCTATCTTGATTGTCTTGTTCATCTAAATGCCTCACGCGGTTTGTTCTTTTCTGTGGCTTGCTCATTGTTGATGGCGAGTGGGGAAAGCAGCCACGCCACAAAAATTCCGGTTAACACGGTAATCCCGAAGCTATGAATGGCATGAGTCTGACTCAGTGACAGTAAGCCGAATGACAGCAGTGTCGTGAGGCCAGATAAAGTGATTGCTAATAGGGTGCTCAGCGACTTCTTCTGCTCCGCAAAGAACAGGGTGTAGTCGATACCAATCCCTAAAATCAGAATTAAGCCAAGCAGATTAAATAGGTTCAATGTTGAGCCTAAAACGCCAGTCACCGCTAACCCCGCGACACCTGCAATTAGAGATGGCAGAAGCATTAATAGGCTTTGTTTCACGCCATATCGCCATCCTAGCACCATGCCAATAGCAGCGAAGGCAATCAATAACAGTTCGGTAATTTTGACGCGGTACTCAGCAAAAAGAGAGGAGATTTCATCTGCCTTATTGAGGTATTTCACACCTTGTTGCTGAGTAAAGTCGGACTCTAACCACTGTGAGAACAGCGCGGTGTTAGTGACGTCTTTGACCATGATAACCGACGCTGCTTGGTTATTGATTGGTTTTAACCAAAGCGGGCGAATAGGCTCTGATACAGGCGACGATAGAAACTCATCGAGCGTGATCGGACTGTATTTAGGAAGCTCTGGGAAGCTCGGCCAGCCAAGCGTAGTTTGTAGTGTGGCGCTTTGACTATCATAAAGCTGCTTAACCAGCTGATAGTTATGGTGTTGTTCTTGCTCATTTGGCAGGTGTTGATTGACGCTGCGATAGCCTGAGATAGCTTGCTGAGCGACTAAGTTATCAAGATTAGAACTGATCAATGCTAACTTATTGAGCAGCGCTTGGTTGCTTTCGGCAGTAACTAGCAGCATGTTCTGAGCACTACCTAAACCAGATATCTCAGAGATAGCTTGCTCTTGTTGTTTTAGCTCGTCAGGCATTGCTTGAAGCTGCCTGATATCGTCGTCGTAGCGAACCTGAGTGATTGACGCCAAACTTAAGACGGTCACTATCAATGGCAAGCTGATTCTAAACCTAGGATGGCTCCACAAGTTTAACCATGTGTGCCAAAGGCCAGCCAAAGGAAGCGCTCGTTCTTGGCTCGGTTTAGAGGCCAACACGGGGTACCAACACACCACGCTTGCGTAGGCGGCGATAAGTCCGATGGACGAGAATAGTGCAAGTTGTTGTAGACCAGGGAAGGGCGCAACCAGCAGCCCTAAGTATCCGATTAAGCTAGTGATTAAACCTAGGGTGATGGCAACTAAGATGTGCTTTAGCCCTTTGTCACTCTGCCATTGGCTTCCTGCGGCCAAACGGTCAGTGAGGTAATGAAACGAGTAATCGATGGATACGCCAATCAAGCTCGCGCCAAACACCAAGCTGAATAGGTGGACCTTGCCAAAGATAGCGACGGTGCTCGCCAATGCGACCAATAACCCCGTGCTAATTGAGAGTAAAGACAAGGCAAGTGGGAGTGCGCTACGAAACGTTAACCACACCAATAAAATTACGCCCGCTAATGACCCTAAACCAATAGTGCTGATTTCAGATTTCGCACTTTGGGTGCCGTAATTTGCGTAGAAAACCACGCCAGTGTGCTGAACTTTAACGTCAAATTGCTTCTCAATGTCTCGCTCTAAAGCATCTAGCGCGGGTAGTTGTTCTTGAATCGTCAGGCTATAAGGAGAGCCCGCCAGCGTTGCGGTAACGAGGATATGTGATTGCTCTTGAGATTGAGCGGTGAGATAGCCATCTTTAAGTCCAAAGTTACTCGAGCGGGTGCCAACCTCGCTTATATAGTCTCGAAATAACAGGAATGGGTCTAAGGTTAGCTCGGTCGCTGTTACGCCTGAAAAAGGGTTGTACAAGGATTGAATCACATACTGAGCTCGTGACTCAGGTGCGTGCGTCAGAGTCTCTTTTTGTTGCTCTGTTAGTAGCTGAGCTCGATGACGGAAGTAGAAGTCACTCCATTGGCTTTGTGTGCTCGAGTTGATTTTACCTTGCACGTGTTTGAAGAGTACTGAACCACCTGAAAATGAGTCGTGATTGAGTGCTTTTTCAAAGGCTTTGGTTGCCGCGATGGTGTTCTTGATGTCTGATCCACTCAAGATAAATACCACTTGCTCACTCATCGAGTTGGAAATCTGCTGGAAAGCTTGCTCAACCATAGGATCTTGCTGATTTTCAGGCAGCAATTTCATGATGTTGCTTTCGATAGGCACTGAAGAAGAAAAAGCGAACTGTTTAATCAACAGTCCGCTGAAAAGTGCCACAATCACTAGCCAGACAAGGGCGAGCTTAGAGTTGAAATTGTTGCGCTTCGGCATCTGACAATACTTCCGGTTGATGGCTTAGCTGACTGAATTCGATCACCGTGCTATCTCCGCGAATCTCTTTTAACTCAATACGCTCAATATCACTGTTACCTTGCAGCGTGATGCCCTCAAATACTGCATTCATTGGTGCGCTTTTGGGCTTAAGAGTCAGTGTCCAAGATCCTGTATTTTGGTCTGAACTTTGTGCCGTTGCAGGCTGGAACGTCAGTGAGAATTGGTCTTGAAGTTTTTGTGTATCACCGTGGAACACCGATAGGAAAATGTGGCTGAAATAAAACGCCATTGGGTTTTCTTTATCAGTGATGATCTTTGCGGGTTGGTCGGCAAACCTTTGGCTCAACTTGTTGTCGGTGAGCACTAAGTTCACCGGAAACGGTGTAGTTTGTGTCCAAAGTAAACCACTTGATTTGTCTAATAGGAATGTACCTTGCGACGTCAGAGGCTGGGCGAACATCTCCATATTGCGCGTTTGAGTAAACTCACCACGAACAATACTATTTTCGCTGAGCACCGTCTGCAACTCTGATATAGAGCCGACAGGAGCTGTGTTCTCTTTGGCGCTCACAAGGCCACTCGTCATTATCGCAGTAAGCCCAAGTAGCACGATGTTGATGTATTTGCGGTTGCGCTTAAACAGATTCATGATTCACCTGCTGTGAGCTAGAAGCCTGAGGCTGATGTTCAGCTGCGAGAGGTAAGCAGCCATACTGGTGCCAGTGTTCTACCTTGTCAGTAAACACCTTCGGTGAAGCAAAGCACATCTCTTGCTCTTCAATGGTTACCGCAACCTGCATGGTGTGAGCGCGTGTCATGCGAGCACCCGTTAGAGCATCATGAATTTCATAATCAACGCGCAGGCGGTTTTCCCACTCGGTGAGCTTCGCCGTGACCTTAATCTTGTGATTAAACGGTATCGCTTTGATGTATTTTACGCGGGTATCGATGATAGGCCACATGTAGCCTGAATCCTTCATCTCATGGTAGTTGTACTCAATCTTATCCATCATGATGCGTCTTACTTCTTCAAAAAATCGGAAGTAGTTGCCGTGATAGATCACGCCCATAGGGTCGGCATCTTGGAATGAGGTAACAAGTGTCACCTCAGATTGTAATGGATGAAGGATTTCAGACATAAATCGCTCTCAACAATATTGCGTAAAGGGTTGGCTACTTTATAAGGTCATGACTCTATGAATAAAGTGACCAGTGCTGATTTTGAATACGAGAAATAAAGTGGCGCAGATCGCCTTCAAGCGGGCGGTCCTCGACAATAAACTCGAACTCTTTCAGTACTTCGTCACGAATGTGCTTGAGGTTCTCACTCATATGGTGCTCATCAAGCTCATTGTGGCGTTTACGAAGTTCGAGTGCTTGTGTACCGGCTAGAAGTGACGCTGCCGCTACTTGCTCGGTTAGCTCTAGAACGCGTAAACAGTCACGAGCTGCGATGGTGCCCATGCTCACTTTGTCTTGGTTGTGACACTCAGTTGAACGAGAGAACACGCTTGCAGGCATCGTGTGTTTCAATGCTTCAGCTGTCCAAGCTGACACGCCGATCTGTACTGCTTTGAAGCCGTGGTTGATTGGCTTACGTTCGCCTTCAGCACCCGTTAGGTTGAATGGCAAGCCGTTGTTGAACTTGTAATCCATCAGCTGGGCCATTTGGCGATCAAGTAGGTCCGCAAGGTTGGCTACGGCAGTTTTTAGCGTATCCATTGCCATTGCGATATGACCACCATAGAAGTGTCCACCGTGCAGTACGCGTTCATTATCACCATCGATAATTGGGTTGTCGTTGGCACTGTTTAGTTCGTTCTCGATCATCTGGCGAAGCCAAGGTAGAGAGTCCTGAACCACACCGATAACATGTGGCGCACAGCGCAGAGAGTAACGATCTTGTAGGCGGTCACTGTTACGTGGTGGGCGATCTGCTTGCAGATCATCACGTAGCCATGCCGCAACCTGTTGTTGACCTGGATGAGGTTTTACGGCGAACAGCGCTTCATCGAAATGGAAGTCATTGCCGTGCATACCGACAGATACCATAGCCGTGATCTTAGTCGATAGTTGAGCTAGGTATTCCGCGCGCTTATAAGCGATACAAGCTAATGCCGTCATTACAGACGTACCATTCATCAATGCCAAGCCCTCTTTCGGCTTAAGCTTGATAGGGCTAATGCCTAGTTCTTTGTAGACGTCACTGGTTGGGCGCACTTCACCTTTGTAGATCACATCACGCTCACCAATTAGCGCGGCTGCTAGGTAAGACAGAGGTGTTAAGTCGCCACTGGCACCCACTGATCCTTCTTGAGGAATACGTGGTGAGATATCTTGGTTGATTAGGGTAACGATCTGGTTAAGCAGATCATGAGTCACACCAGACACGCCTTGTGATAGAGAACACAGGCGCGTTGCTAATACAGCTCGAGATTGCTCATGAGACAGTGTTTCACCTAAACCACAGCCATGGAAGCGCGTCAGATGCAGAGGTAGTTCATCGACAAGGTTTGGCGGAATCGCAACGGTACAAGAGTCACCGTAACCCGTCGTTACGCCGTAAATCACGCCTTCTTCTTTAAGTAGGCGCTCTAGGAATGCAACACCACGGTCGATTTTTGAAGTGAACTCGTCACTGGTGTTCATCGAGGCTTTTGCGCCTTGTGAGATAGCGACAACGTCCTCGATAGTGAGGCGTTCGGCACCAAAGGTGATGCTATTTGGATTCTTTTTCGTCATGGTGCTTGCTCAATGTCCAAAAATTAAAAAAGTTGTACCACTGAAGCGGTGCTTTCAGTGTGTAGTGCTGAAGTCGATCTGCGTATTGTTGAACGACTTGCTTTAAAGATTGTTCGCGTGTCTTTCTAGGTAGTTCGATTCTGTCGCTAAAATGCTCGAAATAGACATTAAAGTGCGGTTTTACTTGTGAATCGTCACGTAACCCAAATAGCAAAAATACGGGTGCTTTGAGTACAGAGGCTAACATAAATGGCCCTTGAGGGAACGGGGCTTCCTTACCTAAGAACTCTGCCCATACTGAGCGGCTCTCTTTGCTGGTGGAAGTTCTGTCACCAACAATTACGATCCATTCACCTTGCTCCAACTTCTGTTGTAAAAGGATAGCCGTATCAGGTCCCATCGAAGTTACTTGGATCAGGTTTAAGTCTGACTGCGGGTTAACCGCTTTCATAACTGAGTTAAAACGCTCAGCGTGTTCTGTAAAAACCAGCGCATTGATTTTGATGTTTGAGTGTCTACGACCCAAAGCTCGGCACAGCTCAATATTACCAAGGTGAGAACCAAGAATTAGCACACCTTGCTGGTTTGCCACCATGTTTTCGAATTGGTCTTGACCATGGATGGTGAGGTTATCCACTGAGAAATCGCCTTTCCATGCCGCGAGTTTGTCAAGCATGGTATGTCCAAACGAAAGCAGGTGGTTGTAGCTGGTTAGCTCAGCGGGTAACTCAATATTTTGTTGTTCCGCATAGGCTTTCAACTGAAACAAGTATTGCTCAGAAGCGTTTCGCGCGCGCTTGCCAGTTAAGTGGTAGTAACGCATGACACCACGCAGAATTAGGTTGAATACACCACGACCTAACAAGGTATAAATGGTTAATAACAGTTTGATGCCTAACACGGTGCCGCGTTCCTGGGTGCGAGACCAGTGCGGCTGCTCTGAAGCTTTTAGTTCTGAGTTCGCTGATGAACCTTGGCTACTTTCAGTAGCGTTAGATTTGAAATGGCGAGCAATCAGCTTAGGTGCTCTAGGTAGCATGCCGAAGAATAGACGTGTATGCATCCAGCTGATTTTGACGTTATCCCACAATGCATCGAAATGAGAGATGCCGTTTTCAGGATAGATAACCCGAGTTTCAACGAAGTCGATGTCACACCCTTCCCAATACAGGCGAACCAAAATCTCGATATCGAAGTCCATTCGAGACCCAACATCGTATTTGCTTAGTACTGCTTGTGTTTGGTCGACAGGATACACTCTAAAGCCACACATGCTGTCTTTGATCGATAGTGACAGGGTTTCTATCCATACCCAAATGTGTGTCGCGTAGCGTCCGTATAGCCTCGCTTTGGGTACACTGTCATCGTAGACAGGCTGGCCTGATATCAGACGTTGCGGATTAGCTTGTGAGGCCTGAATCAATGTTGGCAAGGCATCAAGGTCGTGTTGTCCATCAGCATCAATTTGAATGGCATGGCTAAAACCGAGTTGTTGTGCTTTTTTGATACCGGCTTTTACCGCTCCGCCTTTGCCTTGGTTCTGCTCAAGTGTCACCAAGGTTACGTGTGAGTGCTCTGCTAGGGGAGTGAGAAACTGTTTTGTAGCGAGCTCACTACCATCGTCAACGATGATGATCGGTAACTCAAAATGATGGAGTGACGACACCACCGCAGGCATGGTTGCGCCATGATTAAAGCACGGGATAAGGAAGCATGCCTTGTAGCTGCTTTCCTTTGTTTGGTGTTGAGAAGTAGCCTCGACGGGAGTGCTATTCACTTTTCTCTCCCAGCTTCATTTTGCCTGAAGAATGAGTTTGCTCACCGTTATTTGAGGTGTAGCTGAAGCTCAGCTTGCTTTTGTCAGCATCCCATTTGAGTGATAGTTGGATTGTGGCGCCAGGCAAGATAGGTTCTTGGAACTTGATGACTTCCATGCCTTTAAAGAAACCAGGGACACCTAATTCTTGGACTGCGTAGTGAAGTGCCCAATCAATTTGCGTGACGCCCGGTAGAATAGGGAAGCTCTTGAAGTGTCCCTTAAAGTCGGTGATATCTCCGCTAACATTAAGTGTTAGGGTCGATTCATTTTCTACAGTGTCTACCGCAATGACGGTTGGTTTTCTCTTATCCATAGGGCGTGCTTAGAATCCTTGGGTAAATATTGTTACTTTGACAAAAGTATAAAAAGATAATCTCAGTGTAAAATACGATCAGCGGTTACTATGATTTTATTAGCTGTTCTATGTGAGACGTTAACCGCTTACCTTGGCTGTTGAGGGGAATCTCATTAACAATACGATATTTTCTTGGTATAGCGATTGGCTCTAACCATTTTCTGAGTTCTGTGCGTAGCATCAACCAGAATTTACCTTTACTCATGGTCGATAGAGTAGCTTGGCCTTCATCTGATAATACCAAAACCGAGGCTAGGATGAGGCGCTCTGGTTCTTCAAATGGAATCACCACACACTCACTTATCCAAGGCAGTTGCTCAAGGCGCTTTTCTACTTCAACCAGTGATACTCGTTTTTCTTCAATCTTGATCACTCGGTCCGTTCGACCTTTCAATATGAATTGACTAGCTGAGACCATTTCGCACTCGTCGGCGGTTTGATACCAGTTGTTTTTATCGATATATGGCGACAATAACTTAATGCAATTCTCACTGTTGAGACTAGCCTCAATACAATCAAAAAGCTGCCAAGGTGTTTGAGCGCTCTCTTGTTGACGAAATGCTATACCGCCAGTCTCTGTGCTGCCAAATACCTCGATAGGTAAATGCCCTAGCAAATCTCGCGACTGATGAGCCGACTCGGTAGGCAGTGGACCTCCTGAAGAGAAGATTCCTGCAAGTTGTACCTGGTTGGTCTCATGCTTTAATCGCTTCAGTAGCGCTGGGCTGCTGATAAGAAAGCAGTTTTTATTGGCATGAGACAGAATTTGTTCAGGGTATTCTAGGTTGTTACGAGCAAACGGAATGCCAGAGCAGAGTGGCCATAAGACTCTAAACAGTAAACCGTAGATATGTTGATGCGAAACCGTGCTTTGAACTTGGTTGCCTTTGAGGAGCTTGCCCCAGTTTTTGTGTAACTGTGCTGTCTCAATATCCAGAAGCTCTAGCGTTTTATTTATCGCTTTTGGCGTACCGCTCGAACCTGAAGTGAACAGGGTCAAATGGGTGGCAGCCAAATTAATGGCCGGAAGATTATCAGACAGAGGTTTTTCTATTTCAGTGCTTGAGTCCAATAAGGCTTGAATATTGCGAACGTCTCCCACCTCAACTGTGCCAATTGAATCATCAACTAACAGGCAATCAAAATGTTCACTGAGCTCGGCAAGCGCACAAGGTTGATAGTTGCCCGGTAAAATAATGTGTTTGTTAGCAGCTGAAGATGCTACGAACGCCACTGAGAACAGATAGCTATCTTGGGTACAAATCGCGACTCGTTGAACGGTCGATGAGCTCAATTGCCATATGAGTTTCGATAAGTCGTCGTTAAAGGTTTGCCACGTAATCTCGCTATTGTCATCAAAGCAGACAATAGATTCGGGCACTCGGTTTTGAGTGAGAAGCTCAGACAGCGAGGTGTAAGATACGGTTTGGGTCATAACAATTTAACTCTGACGAATACGTTGTCTCACTATCCACTCCCCTGCAAAGAGCAACCCTGCAAATACATAGCTGAGTAAGCCATTATATAGGGTCCATACTTCTAGCGGTTGGAAGCAGGTGTAAAAAGCAATAGAGCCATTAATAACAAAGAACAAGCACCAGACTTTGGTGACTTTTCTTGTGTAATCAATGCCACTTTGTGGAAGCTCAGGCTCTTGAAGGCGAGCAAGACGTTCGATGATCGTTTGAGGTTGCCATAGGCTTGAAGCAAAGACAGCCAGCATACAAACATTAACGATAACGGGGTAATAGGTTAGCCAGCCATGCTGTTTAAAGGCTAAACCTAATGTCAGCAGAACAATACCAGCACTTCCACTGATCCAAGCTAGGTGTTTTAGCTCTTTGATTTTTGCCTGGCCGCCAGTAAAAATGCGCACAGCAAAGATAACGGCCAAGACGATACCCACAGTTTGCAGGCCAAACTTGTTGAGTCCAAAGTAAACCGCTATTGGATAAGTGAAAAGTATGATTGCCGACAGTAAAGTCAGCAGAGGACGCACTATGCGTCCTTCAATAGTTCAACCACAGACTCTACAACGTCATTAACGGTGCGTACTGCTTTGAACTCTTCAGGTTTGATCTTTTTACCTGTTACGTTCTGGAGGTGAACGACTAAATCAACCGCATCAATGCTGTCTAGGTCTAGATCAAGATAGAGATGAGCTTCCGGAGTGATATCTTCAGCATCAAGCTCGAACAGCTCAATCAGCGCATCTTTAACCTGGTTGTATACTTCTTGTTGGTTAGCTTGTGTCATAAAGATCTGTCTAGTTGTTCGTTTGAGATGAGATGTAGTTTGCTAGGTTTGCAACCGATGCAAAATGCTCGCGAGTGTTTGAATCGTCAGCATCAATAACGATGTTGTACTTCTTCTTGATAGCAAGGCCAAGCTCTAGTGCATCAATAGAATCTAGTCCTAGTCCATCACCAAACAGTGGAGCTTCCGTTTCAATCTCATCAATGCTCATGTCTTCAAGATTTAGTGCGTCGATGATCAGTTGTTTCAGTTCGTTGTGTAATGTTTCCACTTTGGCCTACTTAATGCTTTATCTAAATGCTGCTTTAAGGGGACGATTCTACATGACGTGAAGTATTTTCGAAATGCTGATATCGCCAGTTATGTTATTGATGAGCTAAATATTTTCTTCGGGAGGGAAAATTGTTTGTGCAAGATGATGATTAAGGCGTCTTGCTGCCGAAGTTAAGTTATTTGAGCTTTCAATAAATGGTGCGACTTCTATTTTACCTTTCACCGCGACATGAAAAAAGGGTTTCGTAGCAGGAACTTGATACCATTTTTTTTCTTTCGTTAAGAATGTCGGAGAAACCGTAATGTGAATCACGCGTAAATCAGTTTGTGTTCGAGTTGCGATTTGCGCTGCACCACGTTGTAAGGATGGTTCAATTCCGGGCGTTGTGCGAGTTCCCTCGGGAAAAACAAGCAGTACGTTTCCACGAGAAAAACGTTCTTCACAGCGTTCTAAAAGATCGTCAGGTGCTTGGTTAGGAATATAACCAGCGGCTTTGACGATTCTCTTCATAAATGGGTTTTCCCAAATGGCCGCTTTAACGAGGCAATCACATTGAGGAAGTTGAGAGGCGATCAGTACATAGTCAATCAAACTTGGGTGATTGGCGACGATGATGCAGTTGCGATCTTCACGCAGTAGTTCCGCACCTTCAATTCGGTAATCAATTGCGCCAGTGAATTTCATGATCTGGCAGAAAGCATTGAATGAGAAGCGAATCAATCGTTGAGCCCTGAGCTCTCGCTGGATGGTGTTAGGAGTGATGAGTGCGATAGATGGCAAGATCAAGAAGCTGAGAACTAGGCCCCCCAAGCCGAAGATGGTAAAGCAGAGGCCTGTCGCGAATACTCGCCAATATTGGTCGACCTTGCTCATTATAGCTCTCCGGTTTTTGCGTTGTGTATCCAAGTCCAATCTTGATGCTTACCTGCCACGGTCCAGCTCTGTGAACTTTGAAGGATATTTTGTAGCGCCTGCAAGCCTTGTGGTAATGGAGTGGTTGAGCTTACCTTGGTTACAGTTCTTGATACTGAGTAATCACTTCCGGAGGTGAGCACAAAGCCCAGTGCATAGTCGGAGTAGTGTTGAGTTTCAAACTCTTGGTACAGCTCAGGCAGTGGTTGGTCGAAATCGATGACTAACACTCGGTGCGATGGATATTGGTTCAGGTAAAGATAGGCTTCAATCAAAGCGTTGTGGAAAGTATCTTGCCCGGCCGCGATAGAGGTCAGAGGGATTGGTGCTTTTGCTGCGATGGTTGTTAACCCTGCTGCTGTGTTGTGCACGGACTGTGAGAACGCCATAGGCGAAGCATCGTCACCTTCCAATATTGATTGAATCAAGGTTGCGGTTCGGTGCAGTTCGCCATGTCGACTGGCAAAAACCAGATAATCAATCGAGTTGTCTTTTAAGAGTGTCAATGCGGTTTGAACGGCCAATTTGCTCTGTAGGCTCATTCGGCGGCGCATCATCGGTGGGATCGCTTTAAATTCAGTCGAGCCATCTTTCGGCCAATCTAAATTAGTGCTCCAGGCTTGCCATTCGGCATCAGAATTGAGACCAGCCGAGTTTGCAGACCATTTCTCAATATTAAACGACATTAATTGGGATTGATTTGACATAGAGTATTGATTTGCTTTGGGTCTAACTAAATACTATGCGTGCTTATAAATAAACACAGGTAAGGAATTTAAATGAAATTACTAAAAATAGCCGTTTCAATGTTATTCATATTTGTTCTTGCAGGGTGTGGACGTGTCCAGCCTGTAATGAATGTTGAGGATACTCCAGTTGCACATAATCTTCAAAGTAAACAGGTGAAATCAGCTATTTATGAATCTGCTGAAAATCGAGGCTGGTTAGTTTCTGAGATTAAACCTGGCTTGATCCGTGCTGAATTGTATGTTCGTTCACATCACGCAGTGGTTGATATTCCTTATAATGACAAATTTTACTCTATTCTTTACGTTGAATCAGAGAATTTGAAGTATGACGATGGTGAAATACACCGTAATTACAACCGCTGGGTTAATAACTTAAACGTTGATATTAAACGTAAGCTTGCACAAATGGCAGCTGAGTAACCCCCTATTATTTTTAAGTTAGGTTTTTCGTGTCGGAATATAAATTAGATCCATTCAATGCATTAGAAGCAAAAACAGAAGCACAAAAATTATCTTTTGCTCCTATTGTTTTCCATACTGCTCGTACACTTCGTGATTTAGGTATTTTAAAAGCGCTCGACGATGCGGGGAGCGATGGCTTACCTGCTGAGACCATTTCAGAAATAACAGGTGTATCTGAATATGGTGTGAAAGTGTTACTTGATATGGCGCTTAGTGCTCATATTGTTGTTTGGGAAAAGCCTAACTATAAGATAGCCAACCTCGGTTTCTATCTGTTGCATGACGGTATGACCAACGCAAACATGGATTTCACAGCTGATGTTTGTTACGCCGCGATGATGCATCTTACTGAAGCGATTGAGGAGGGCACTCCTGCTGGTTTGAAGGAGCTAGGGGATTGGGAGACGATCTACCAAGGCTTGTCTCAATTACCTGAAAAAGCGAAAGAGAGCTGGTTCAAGTTTGACCACTTCTACTCTGATCGTTCATTCCCAGTTTTGCTTGAGAAGGTTTTCAGCAAGAAACCTAAATCGCTGGTGGATATTGGCGGCAATACAGGCAAGTGGGCAATGCAGTGTTGCAACCATGACTCTGATGTTGAAGTCACGATTGTTGATTTGCCACAGCAGCTAGAAATGGCAATGGCTAACGCTAAGCAACATGGTCATCAAAACAGAGTGACGCCTTTCCCTGCCAACATGCTAGATAAGCAACAAGCGCTGCCAACGGGCGCAGATGTTTGGTGGATGAGCCAGTTCCTTGATTGCTTCTCGCCAATGGAAATCCTTAGCATCTTAAAGCGTGTTCGCTCTCATATGTCAGAAGAAGCGACCGTTTATATTCTTGAGTTGTTTTGGGATGCACAGAAATACGATGCGGCTTCTTATAGCTTAAACGCGACTTCGCTTTACTTTACGTGCTTGGCAAATGGCAACAGTCGTTTTTACCGCAGTGAAGACTTCTTAGAGATAGTTGAAGAAGCTGGCTTTGAAGTGGTGACTCGCACTGATGATATCGGTCTTGGTCATACGCTTCTTGAATTGAAAGCTAGCGCGCAATAACACATAACAAACATGGCTTAAATTAATGAAAAAACTGTCTACTCAAGTAGTGATCATCGGAGCTGGGCCATCAGGGTCTATTGCCGCGTCTTTGTTACACAAAAAAGGCATCGATGTTCGAGTTATCGAAAAGAGCGTGTTCCCTCGCTTCTCAATTGGTGAAAGCCTATTACCCGCTTGCATGGAAGTGATTGAACAGGCAGGCATGACCGACGCGGTGACTAAGGCTAACTTCCAATACAAAGATGGCGCAGCATTTCGTAAAAATGGTGTGTACACCGCGTTCAATTTTGAAGATAAGTTTTCTACTGGGCCGGGAACCACTTTCCAGGTTCAACGTGGTGCTTTTGATAAGGTGCTTGCTGATACAGCGGAGACACAAGGTGTCACAATCGATTACCAGCATGAGTTGACGGGCATTAATTTTACTGACGATAGCACTATTTTAGATGTTCAAGTGCTTGACGGAGAAAGCTATCAGCTCGAAGCACAGTACGTTTTGGATGGCAGTGGTTTTGGTCGAGTACTGCCTAAGATGCTTGATCTGGAAGAGCAATCATCACTTCCACCTCGTAAAGCGATTTTCACGCACATTAACGATCATATTGCAGAGGTGGATACTGAGCTAGATTATGACCGAAACAAAATTCTAATCTCTGTGCACCCAACTAACCCTGATGTTTGGTATTGGTTGATCCCATTTAGCAACGGTGTTTCTTCATTTGGTGTAGTAGGGGAACCTAAGTTCTTTGAATCTTACCCTGAGGATAAGATTACTGCGATTAAGCAGTTGGCTATGGAAGAGCCAGGGCTAGCCGAAATATTGGCAAACGCTGAGTATCCAAACCCTGCGGGTGAAATTGGTGGTTATTCTGCTAACGTGAAGCATCTTGCAACTGACAAATACGCACTACTGGGTAACGCTGGTGAGTTTCTTGATCCTGTGTTTTCGTCAGGCGTTACGATTGCGATGAAGTCAGCACAGTTTGCGGTTGAGTGTGTGGAAAAGCAGCTTAACGGCGAGAAGGTCGATTGGGATCGTGAGTATGCCGAGCCATTGATGGTCGGTGTAAACACCTTCCGAACGTATGTTGAGGGTTGGTATTCCGGTACATTGCAGGATGTGATTTTCTATCAGGATCCTAACCCTAAGATTAAGCAAATGGTGTGCTCGATTTTAGCGGGCTACGCATGGGATCAAACCAATCCTTATGTGAAAGATTCAAAACGCCGCTTAACGACGCTGGCAGAGATCTGCCGAAGCTAGGTCATCAATTTGGCGCATAGCAATATACCAAAGCTCTAAGATGACGATTCTAGAAATAAAAACAGCCGCAAGTGCGGCTGTTTTTGTATTCGTCTATAGGGGATTGGCTTCGCCTATTCTATGGCTACTTGAGGTCGATGCTGTTTAAGCGTCCCATGAATATGAGTAAATCAATCACATCTTTGTGAGCATCAAGTAGGGCACGCTTAGTTTGGCTGTAAGCGGCCAGTCTACCGTGCTTTCTGATTGAGCAGACCTTAGTTTTGTATTTGTAATCGCCGTGATCGGAGAACACGCGCCATTTCGCGATATAACACTCATCACGATGTTCAGGGTCACTTTGTGTGGGGTTTGGCTTGAATACAATCTTAGGCTCTAAACTATGCGGCAGGCGTGTCATTAGGTAAGGCTCCTTGAGAACCTTCTTCCAAAACTTACCCCAAAGCTCTTTACCGAGCTCGTCTCTCAATTTGATGGTTTTTTTAAGCGCTTTTTCTTCACCCATGCGCACAAAGCCGACAGAACGATGCAGTACCGTGTCTTCTGGTGTATGGATGTGGATCTTAAAAGCGGTCTTACCTTTCGAAATAAAGCGATAGCCGGTAGCACCAATTAGATTATTCTGACTCATAGCTTACTAAATGATGATTATGTTATTAGTAAGATTACGACAAATACGTAAAAACCGAAACTAATACCCATGAAAAAATTAAAGCCTTAGCTGGGGTGCTAAGGCTTTATTAGAATCTATGAGTTTAGAGTGCTGCTAACTACATGATTTTCTGCATCACATCACCAATTTGAATGCTTCCCGCTAGGCTTGGCTGATCAATTGTCAGTTCCGCTTCGTTCTCGTAGACGCGAGAAACGGTCAGTGTGATATCGCTTTGCGAGACTTTATTGCGCGGTAAACCTCGTTGGTCAATAAACGAACCTGTGTGCCATAGCTGCAGTTTGTCACCTTGTTGTACGCCATGCATTCGGCCCAAATCAATGGTCACTGTATTACCGAATACGGCCGCAACTTCTGGAAGCGTGATCTTACAAGAGACTTCAGACTCTAGGTCCAACATGATATTACGGCTTACACGAAGCATCATACTGCCGTAGGTTGATGCCCAAAAACGAGCACTGCGAGTGTCAACTTCACTGGTTTTAGCAAATGGCCACTTTGCCACTTCACGATAGCTACGTGTGTAGATCTGATGACCTGTTTTACCATCAAATACTTGCATCTCTAACGCGAACTGACGGTTGATGATGTCATCTTTTAATAGCTTAGATTCGATGGTTGCCGTTAAGTCAGTAATCTCGCCGCCGATGATGTATTGCGCGCCGGTATCCTGTGCGATCATCTTGATCACCTCTGGGCGGCGCTTATCGATGTCGTAGTTGGTAGTGCCAACAGACACGAAGCTACGAGACTCTTTGGCTAACTGCCTGTCCACCACATGGCTGAAGTCGTCACCGATGTTGTAGATTCTGCCCATCACGGCTTGTTGTGGAGAGATGACATCGATATTACCCACTAAGAAGGTTTTCTTGTATTGGCTCTCATGGCAAGCATTTGCCGAAGGGTAGATGTCGATCCTTGCGGTGATCATTAAATTGCCACCGCGCTTCTTCTCTTTATCAACCAAGATGTAGCGTACTTCGTGGTTAGTAAATTGGTATTCCTTTTTCTTGCCATCTAAATAAGGCGTTAGGTTGGCAATACTGCCGATGTCTGCCCCTGAGAACTGGATAGCCTTATATACCGCGTCTTCCAGAGCGTGGATCCTTGCCGTCTCTTCTGACGAGACGATGGTTGCTGTACCGGTAACTTCATACCATGAGGCATGAGCACTGAAACTTATGATTATCAGTGAACCTATTGAAAATAAGTAAGAAATTATTTTTTTCATCTATTCGTTACCAGTTGGGTATAAATATTGCTTAACAAATAACTATAAGCTTGAAGCTGACTTAAGTGCGTTTTTCTTAATCTGAACCATTAATGAAAAGCAAAGACTGTTCCAACATTGTAATCCATTGAAAAGAATAATGGTGAGAACATATTGGAACAGGTAGCACTAAAACTATCTGGAGATTAGATAATGAAAAAATGGCTCGTAGTAATGAGTGTCATGTTACTGACATCATGCGCTTATTCGCCGATCTATAACGGTAAGACTGAGTACGCAGGTAGTCAGTTTATGCTGATGGACAGCCCTCGCCACACCATGGACTTCTTCGTAGAAAGCATGACCGAAGACTTGATCGTGTCGAATACAAGCATCTCAGCAAGAACGCCTATCGCGATCACCTCGTTTGTTGACCTGCAACACATGGACACAACAAACTGGCTTGGTAACTCGGTATCAGAAGGTTTCATTCATCAGTTTCAGCGTCGTGGCTTCAAGGTGGTTGATTTTAAAACCACGGGTTCTATCCAGGTAACTCATCAAGGTGACTTTGCGTTAAGCCGTGACTGGAAAGATTTAGCTCAAGAGCAAGACGTTCAATACGTACTAACGGGTACTATGCTGCGCCAAGAGGGGGGGGTGCTTGTGAATGCTCGAGTGGTGGGCATGCAAACTCGTATTGTCGTGGCTTCAGCACAAGGCTTCCTACCGGCAGACCGTATTGGTCGTGACCTCGATACTCTGAACAGTATTCGAACTCAAGATGGTGTGATCATTCGTTCTGACCCAACGATCAGTCAGCCTTACACTGTTATTCTTCGCCCTTAGGAGTTCGAGATGAAGAAGTTAATGTTTGTGGTTGCCGCTTTACTGCTTGTTGGCTGTCAGCCTTTGCAGAGCATGAGACCAGACGATTTCTTAGTTGCTGTTGGTTACGCGAGTATCAGTGAACAAAAAGGTCGCAATGACGAAGAGAAGCGTATCCGTGCGATGAGAGCCTCTAAGATTGATGCTTATCGTGAACTTGCGGAACAAGTTTATGGTATGCGAGTAAGCGGCCGTGCTGAACTTGAAGATCAACGCCTTGGTACAGAGCGCACATCTGGTGCGGTTGATGGTGTTATCCGTGGTGCAGAAGTAGTGCGCAGCTACCCAGTAGGTGATAGCTATGTGACCGAGCTTCAGTTGGATATTCGCAAGATGGATCAATTACGTAACTACGGTGAAGTTCAAGCGGTACCAGAGAAAAGACAGCAAACGCTGTTCTAGTATTGATGAATAAGTGATATTGGTTGTCAGTCGCTTTCCAGATGGTGTATCGGCAATTAATAACTCATATCAATGCAAAAGCGGCAAGTATGAAAATACTTGCCGCTTTTTTGTTTACGTTTTCATGGGTGTACTTTCAGGAGTGTGTCTTTTGGTTGGAGTCGGAGTATAGATAGGCTGAGATACAGATACAGATACAGATACAGATACAGATACAAGCAGGAAAGGGCTAATTGTGTTGTTGAAGAGGCAGCTTAACTAGGCTTTTACGTTGGTTCCCAGCGTTGAAATAGTGTGCGTTTGGCCGCCGGCGTTGTAAGTCATGCCAATTTTGCCGTGGCTTTGTTGCATCATGTTGCTGAGCTTTTTGAAGCTGAGATGTGCTCGATTTAGAGCTTCGCCATTCACCAGGTTCGCTTGATGACAATCGTGCACAATAGACTTGATGGTTGAGACTAACTGAGCGAGTTCAGGATTCTCGGTCAGTTCTGAGATATTGCTATGGGCAGCGATGCGCTGATCGGTGGATCTTAGTTGTTCGACAAGGGCCACTTTTTCTTTGGCGATTCGCTCAATATCCGTTGACTGTCGGCTCGTAATAGCGGTTTTCTCTGAACTCAATAATTCAGATAAGGCTTTGGCATTTTGAAGTTGGAAATTAACTAAATCTGCTAGTGCCGCCATAACGTAAACCTATCAATAACCTCGTGTGCTTTAAGTTAACCACTCAAAATAAAGAGAGTGCTTAAAGACCTTTTAATTCGTTTTCGAACTTGATCATATTGTCGGCCAGCTTTTCTGGGTCAACTGTGTATGAACCGTTCGCGATCGCTTCTTTGATTGCTGCAACTTTTACCGAGTCAAAGCTTGGGTTTGCTGCCATGTCTTGGTGAAGTTGACCTATTGCTTTGCCTTGTTGGCTAAGTGAAACCGCGTCTTTGCTTGCCGGTGATTTAGTTGATACATCAGAGCGTGATGCCTCAGAACTAGAATCAGAGCGGACTGCTGATCGGTTGGTGGTCGTTAGGGTCTGCCCTGAACGAATGTTATCAATGCCTGCCATAGTTAAGCCTTTTTCTTCAAAAATGGGAACCTGTACAGTCAATATCGACCAAGGGTTCGATTACTTTAGCAATTTTTCGCTCTTTAGTCGAAAAGGGACAAAACACTGAAGCTACGTATTTCAGTGCTAGAGTCGAGAGCAAAATGCTAACGGTACCGCCAATTGAGAAGTAGAGAGTTAAAAGTAAACCGTGACTTCAGACATGTTGGTAACAATACCTTCAATTATACGCTGTGATTTATCATTTTTCACTCTTACTTGATCACCCATAGAGCCATCAGTGAGCGCTGTGCCTTTAGTGGTAATGGTCATGCCACCTTTTACCGCCTGTATGATAACCTTCTCGTTTCGACATACGACACAAATATCACCTCTTTCGACAACATCACCCGGTCTTAGGTTCTTTTTTACCTTGGCGCCGATAACTTGCTCTGGAGCAGTGAAGCCTTGGCGACGAAATTTGTTAAGAGAAATCATCGCATTGGTTACGTCGTATTGTCCGACGACTTCGCCTCTTGCGAGTGCGCGTGTAGTCGTGACAAGGGGCACTGACATAGAGAGTCTTACAGGTACATAAACTCGCCACTCATCAGGAACACATTGCACTAAAACCGTAATGCTGCTGCGGGTATTGGTGGTGGTTGAGGCACTGGTCTCTAAAGGAATAGGGCAGTCTGTCGCTTTGATCCTTGAATCAATATTTGCTGAATTTACAAGGAGTTCGCCGCCTAGAGGTTGTTCAACCGTATCAAGGATGTGCTGCTCTGCCGCAGACTGAATCATCTCAATTTGTTCTGGGGTCGCAGCCTGTACAAAAAAACTAAACAAAATTGATAAAATGCCGATAAACTTAGCGACAGTTTTAAAAGTAGCTCTACACATTGCTATGGAAAGAGGTGGCAAATTTGTTTTATAATACGTCATTCCGTTTCTCTGGTGGTTCGTAGCCTGCAGTAGACTAACACTTTTTATACAAAAAAGTTTGATATGGAGATGAGCTCATGACGGGTATTCTTGATTCGGTGAATCAGCGTACGCAACTCGTCGGTCAAAACCGATTAGAATTACTAACCTTTCGCCTAATGGGGCGCCAGCGTTACGGCATTAATGTCTTTAAAGTAAAAGAAGTGCTTCAATGCCCTAAGTTGACGAAGATGCCAAATTTAAACCCACTGGTTAAAGGTGTCGCACACATTCGTGGTCAAACGATCTCTGTGATTGACTTGAGCTTAGCGATTGGTGGCCGTCCGACAACGGATGTTGAAAAGTGTTTTGTAGTTATCTCTGAGTTCAACCGAACCATTCAAGGTTTCTTGGTCAGTTCCGTTGAACGCATTATCAACATGCACTGGGAATCGATTCTCCCGCCACCAGATGGTGCTGGTAAAGCGAACTACCTAACAGCGGTAACTAACATCGACAATGAGTTAGTTGAAATTCTTGATGTTGAAAAAATCCTAGCTGAGATTTCGCCTGTTGATGAAACCATGGACAGCAAAATCGCTGAAGAAATCGCAGAAGTAGAACAAGAAAAAGAACTCGTTCGCCGTATCTTGATTGCTGATGATTCAACCGTTGCACGTAAACAGGTTCAACGAGCTATTGAGTCGATTGGTTTTGAAGTGATTGCCGTGAAAGATGGTAAAGAAGCCTACGAAAAACTGATGCAGATGTCAGCAGAGGGCAGCATTTACGATCAGATTTCATTGGTGATCTCGGATATTGAAATGCCAGAGATGGATGGCTATACGCTGACTGCTGAGATTCGCCGTCACGCTGAGCTAAAAGATTTATACGTAATTTTACACTCATCATTGAGTGGTGTATTTAACCAAGCCATGGTTGAGCGTGTGGGAGCGAACTCCTTCATTGCTAAATTCAACCCTGATGAGCTTGGTGCAGCCGTTAAAGCTGCTTTAACTAACTAAAAGAGACATTAATGACTGCTATAACAATAAGTGATCAAGAGTATCGCGATTTCAGCCGTTTCTTAGAATCTCAATGTGGCATTGTATTAGGTGACAGCAAACAGTACTTAGTGCGCAGCCGCCTAAGCCCATTAGTGGCAAAGTTTAATTTAGCTTCGCTGTCTGATTTATTGAGAGATGTAGTGACGGGCCGAAACCGTGAGTTGAGAGTGGCAGCAGTGGATGCTATGACGACGAACGAGACACTTTGGTTCCGAGATACTTACCCGTTTGCTGTGCTTGCGGATAAACTTCTACCGGAAATAGCGGCAAATAAACGTCCTATTAAGATTTGGTCTGCGGCAAGTTCTTCAGGCCAAGAACCATACTCAATGGCAATGACGGTGCTTGAAACTCAAGCTCGTAAGCCAGGTATGCTGCCAAATGTATCGATCACCGCAACGGACATCTCTGCAAGCATGTTGGATATGTGCCGCACTGGCGCGTATGACAACCTTGCTTTAGGTCGTGGTCTTTCTCCAGAGCGTCGCCGTACTTTCTTTGAGGATGCAGGCGATGGCCGCATGAAAGTGAAAGACAACGTTAAGCGCATGGTGAACTTCCGTCCTCAAAACCTGATGGACAGTTACGCACTACTAGGTAAATTCGACATTATTTTCTGTCGTAACGTACTGATTTACTTCTCTCCAGAGATGAAATCTAAAGTGCTTAACCAAATGGCGAACAGCCTCAACCCGGGTGGTTACTTGCTTCTGGGTGCGTCTGAGTCGTTAACTGGTTTAACCGACCGCTTTGAAATGGTTCGTTGTAACCCAGGTATCATCTACAAATTGAAGTAATTGCCGCCACCTAAAGAAGGTGTGACGTTACTAAACAATTTCAAAACCCAGCCAAGTGCTGGGTTTTCTTTTTCCTGCTTAGCCTATATCTTTAAGTCAGAGTGACATTCCAATTTACTCTATTTTTTGGCTTGTATATTGCAAGTTTACCCACGAGTAACCTGTAAAAGTATAAATAGACCACTTTGTTTTAAAAGTTGGTATATATATTGCTTTGGTTATTTCATAACAGTCAGTTCTTGAGTTGAGGTTTAGATGGCTATTTCTTTTGACAATGCTTTGGGCATTCACCAGCACACAGTTGGTGTACGTGAGCGTAACGCTGAGGTGCTTTCCACCAATATCGCGCAAGCAAACACGCCTGGGTATAAAGCAAAGGGATTAGACTTCAAGAAATCACTGCAAGCGGCAAGTTCTGGGGCAAGCATTGGTCTTAGCCGCACAGACGGTCGGCACATTTCTGCCGAAGCGACGGTGAACGGGGAAACGAAGTATCGAATTCCTACCCAACCTGATACAGGAGATGGCAACACGGTTGATTTGGATTTGGAAAGAAACCTTTTCATGCAAAACCAAATTAGGCATCAAGCCTCTCTCGACTTCCTAGGAAGTAAGTTCAAGAATTTAACTAAAGCGATTAAAGGGGAATAATTAGATGAGCTTATTTAATGTATTCAATGTGACTGGTTCTGCGATGAGTGCTGAATCTGTTCGTCTAAATACGACCTCGAGCAACCTTGCAAACGCGGACAGTGTAAGTAGTTCTGCTAAAGAAACTTACAAAGCTCGCCACGCAGTGTTCGGCGCTGAGTTAAATCGAGCGCGCAACAGTGACCACACTGTGCCTGTAAAAGTATTAGGTATCGTAGAAAGCGATAAGCCGTTGAGCGCGGAGTACAACCCGGACCACCCATTAGCGAACAACGAAGGCTACATCTACAAGTCTAACGTTAACGTTATGGAAGAGATGGCAAACATGATTTCGGCATCACGTGCGTACCAAACGAACGTACAGGTTGCTGACTCGAGTAAACAAATGCTGCTGCGTACGCTGCAGATGGGTCAATAAGGATAAGGAGGTAGCACATGGCTGGAATCAACAACAATGTTGGTCAAAGCGGCTTGTCCTATGTTGACCAGCTGAAGAGTCTTCAAGATGGCGCTAAGAAGCCCGACGAAACAACAGGTAAGCAGGATCTTAAGCAAGAAGATTTCTTATCTTTGTTGACTAAGCAACTAGCACAGCAAGACCCTTTTAAGCCGGTTAGCAATGACCAGATGATTGCGCAAATGGCTTCATTTGCGACCGTAGATGGCATCGGCAAAATGAATTCACAGTTTGAAAGCTTGAACTCATCGATGACCTCTAACCAAGCACTGCAGGCCTCCTCTTTGGTTGGTCGTGATGTATTGGTTCCTGGTGCGGCAGGTGTAAAGCAAGGTGATGGCGGTATGGCGGCAATGGTTAAGCTTCCTCAAGCGATGGACAACGTTATGGTCCGTGTTGAGAACGAAGTGGGTCAGTTGGTTCGCACTTTTGATATCGGCTCTAAACCTTCAGGCGATACACGTGTTGAATGGGACGGAAAAGACGAAGACGGTAACCCATTGCCGGCTGGTAAATACAACGTGAAAGCGTCGGGTTTACTGGATGGCGAGAACACAGAGTTCCAAGTTTCCAGCTATGCGAACGTGAACAGTGTGCTTCTTGGTAAGGGTGATGGCAACGTACTACTCAATCTGGCTGGTTTTACATCGCCAGTACGACTTGCTGAAGTACTAGAAGTTGGTAAAGCGTAGCTCTTAAGTGAGTGAACATGCTAGCTAGATAGATTAGGAGAATATTGGAATGTCATATGTAGCTTTAAGCGGCCTATCCGCTGCACAATTAGACCTGAATACAACCAGTAACAACATTGCGAACGCAAACACATTTGGCTTTAAAGAGTCTCGTGCTGAGTTTGGCGATGTGTACTCAAACTCGTTGTTCACAAACGCAAAAACGACGTCAGGTGGTGGTGCGCAAGCTAGCCAAGTGGCGCAACAGTTCCACGAAGGTTCAAGTATTTATACAAACAACCCAATGGATCTACGCGTAAGTGGTACAGGTTTCTTTGCGGTAGCGAAAGACCGTATGGTGCCGGAGATTAACGAACTAACACGTAATGGTGCATTTCACCTAAACAAAGACAACTACATGGTTACGGCTAACGATGAGTTTCTTTTAGGCTACGATGTTGATCCAAACTCGGGTGAAGTTCTTTCTTATGCGCCAAAGCCTCTCGACATTCCAGCTGAATTTGGTAAGCCAAAACAGACAGAAAACATTGAAGTAGGGGTTAACCTTCCTGCAAATGGTGATCTTAAAGATCCAGCTGCATTTAACTTCAAAGATGCTGACACCTATAACCGTGCAACGTCTTCGACGGTATACGATTCTATGGGTCAGTCTTACAAGTTAACGACTTACTACCTCAAAGATCAAACGCAACCAAACACTTGGCAGACTTACTACACCGTGTCTGATGAGACTGGCGAGAAGCCAATAAACATCACTGGTGGTGATGCAACGAATGCTCAAGGTCATGTTGGTCACACTATGAAGTTCAACAATGACGGTACGTTAGCAAGCCTAAACAGTGGTCAACCGATTAACTCGGAACCGCTAGGTGCAGGCGCTAACCCTGTCGATCTGAATGGTGCAGATCCAACGCAAGTGCTTAAGTTTGGTCTAGATTCTTCAACCCAGTTTGCGGCTCCGTTTGAACTGACTAAGTTTGATGAAGATGGTGCGACAACAGGCTTCTTAACCAAAATCGATTTCGATGAGTACGGCAGTGTTCTAGGTACTTACTCAAATGGTGAAAACGTGATGCTTGGTCGTGTAGGCCTAGTTCGCGTACCAAATGAACAAGGTCTGGATAAGAAAGGCGGCACTCAGTGGGATTCTACTAACGACTCGGGTGACAAAATCTGGGGTGAATCGAACAAAGGTTCATTTGGTAGCATCAACAATGGCTCTCTGGAGCAGTCGAACATCGATATGACTCAAGAATTGGTTGATTTGATTTCTGCTCAACGTAACTTCCAAGCGAACTCTCGTTCTCTAGAAGTACACAACCAACTACAACAGAATATTCTTCAGATTCGTTAATCGTTTCTAACGTCTGAATTATCTGCGAATACCCAATTCAATGTTATTGAATTGGGTATTGTTGTTTGCTTTTTTATTTGCCGCCTTTATTGCCGCCCGGTAATGCCACTGGCAACAATTCTTCCTCAATGATCCTTTTGTGATCACCTTTCTTGTTTGTTTTCTATTTAAACTGTTGATAAATAACAGTTAAAAATATTGGCACAGTGTTTGCTTTATTAGCCCCAGAAGATGATTTTTGGAGCAAAATTATGGATCGCGCACTGTTTCTTGCCATGAGTGGCGCTAAGCAAAATATGCAAGCTTTGCAGCTACGTGCAAACAACCTTGCCAACGTAAGTACAACGGGTTTCCGTGCTGATCTAGCACAAGCGCGTTCAATGCAAGCGTATGGCGAAGGCATGCCTACTCGTGTATTCAGCATGACAGAGCGTCCGGGACATAATTTTGCGCAAGGTAGTGTGGTTACCACTGGCCGTGATCTTGACGTTACTATTCAAGGTGATGGTTGGATTTCGGTAATGGATAACACTGGTCGTGAAGGCTTAACACGTAACGGTAACCTAAAGGTTGACCAAAACGGTTTGTTGACCAATGCAAGTGGCCACTTGGTACTGGGTGAAAACGACGCACCAATCACACTGCCAATCCCAATCAGCAAAGTCGAAATTGGTACAGACGGCACGATCTCAGTCATTCCTCAAGGCGCTCCAGCTGAGGAACTAGAGGTCGTTGATCGTATTAAACTTGTACGTCCAGACAATCAAAGTTTATTTAAAGATACGAATGGTCTATTCCGTTCGAAAAACCCAGATCAGGCATACGAAGCAGATGCAGCGGTAACGTTGCTAAAAGGTGCTATCGAAGGCAGTAACGTAAATGCCGTAGGTGAAATGACCAGCCTAATTGACTTACAACGTCAGTTTGAAATGCAGGTCAAGATGATGAGCACAGCAGAAGAAATGGACAAGTCGTCTGATTCACTGCTTCGTATGAGCTAATAGAATTTAAAGGAAATTACTATGCATCCAGCATTATGGGTAAGTAAAACAGGTTTAGACGCCCAACAAACCAACATTTCAACGATTTCAAACAACCTTGCCAACGCCTCGACCATTGGTTTTAAAAAGAGCCGCGCGGTATTTGAAGATCTGTTCTACCAGAACATAAACCAGCCTGGTGGTCAGTCGTCTCAGAACACTGAGTTACCAAGTGGTTTGATGCTAGGTGCGGGCTCTAAAGTAGTGGCTACTCAAAAGGTTCACACACACGGTAACGCGCAGACTACGTCTAACAGCCTCGATATGATGATCGAAGGTGACGGTTTCTTCCAAGTTGAAATGCCAGATGGTGAAACAGGCTACAGCCGCAATGGTCAGTTCACATTGAACGGTGACGGCGCAATCGTGACATCGGGTCAAGGTTACCCGCTACAACCAGAAATCGTTATCCCTGAAGATGCAATCTCGGTAACAGTCGGTAACGACGGTGAAGTATCGGTTCGCCTACGTGGTGAGCAAAACAACGTAGTGGTAGGCCAAATCACCATTACTGATTTTGTAAACCCAGGTGGTTTAGAGCCAGTTGGTCAAAACCTTTACTTGCCGACAGGTGCGAGTGGTGACCCACAAGAAGGTGTACCTGGCTTCGATGGCCTAGGTAATATCCGCCAGTCGATGCTAGAAACATCGAACGTAAACGTAACTGAAGAGCTTGTGAATATGATCGAAGCTCAACGTGTTTACGAAATGAACTCGAAAGTTATCTCGTCGGTAGACAAGATGATGAGCTTTGTTAACCAACAGCTGTAATCGGTTAATTCACCGCTTACTTGTTTCGTATTAATTGACGTGTTCGTCACGGCCTACTATTTACCACGACTTGCTGAGAGTATATCGCCATGAAACGTATTTTTTGTTTTGCCCTGTTAGCTTCGATGACTGGTTGTACTGTACTGGATCCTATTGAGACACCAGCACAAGAAAACGCAACCACAGTGGTTGATGCGGTAGAAGGTGATAAATCGGCTCAAGAAAGCTCAGGTATTATCGACACGCTTCGTGGTCGAACGGACCCTATTGCTGGTGATCCTGCATGGGCGCCAATTAATCCAAAACAGAAGCCAGAGCATTATGCAGCGGCAACCGGTTCACTATTTAACGTAAACCATATTGGCAGCATGTACGATGACTCAAAGCCTCGCGGTATTGGTGACATCATTACTGTGGCATTGGATGAAAATACTCGTGCGACGAAAAAAGCCAATGCAGATATGTCTAAGTCGAATGACTCATCAATGGAGCCTTTGGCTGTTGGTGGTCAAGAGTTAACTATAGACAAGTACAACTTCTCGTACGACCTAAGTAACACCAATACCTTCGCAGGTGATGCATCTGCTAATCAGAGCAACAGCATCAGTGGTTATATTACTGTGGAGGTGATTGAAGTGCTCGCTAACGGCAATCTTGTGGTGCGTGGTGAAAAGTGGATGACATTGAACACCGGTGATGAGTACATCCGCCTAAGTGGCACCATCCGTCCAGATGATATTGATTTCGATAATACCATCGCTTCAAACCGTGTTTCTAATGCACGAATCCAGTATTCAGGTACCGGAGTGCAACAAGATATGCAAGAGCCTGGATTCTTGGCACGATTCTTTAATGTATCTCTGTAGAGCTTGAGAGGGCGTCGACATACTGACAGCCCGCGTTAATCAACAATTTTTCGCTAAGTTATTATTAATTAAAGCAATACAGACAGGTTACTCAATGAAAAAACTGACACTCGTACTATTCGGCATGCTATTTCTTGCCACCAGTGCCCATGCTGCGCGTATTAAAGACGTGGCAAAAGTGGCGGGTGTTCGTAGTAACCAACTTGTCGGTTATGGTTTGGTTACGGGTTTGCCGGGTACCGGTGAGACAACTCCCTTTACCGATCAAACATTTAACGCGATGCTGCAAAACTTTGGCATTCAATTGCCGCCTGGCACTAAGCCAAAAACTAAAAACGTAGCGGCAGTAATTGTTACCGCTGAACTGCCGGCTTTCTCTAAGCAAGGTCAGGAAGTTGACGTAACCGTATCTTCAATCGGCTCAGCAAAAAGCCTGCGTGGTGGTACCTTGCTACAAACCTTCCTAAAAGGTCTTGATGGTCAGGTGTATGCTGTGGCGCAAGGTAACTTAGTGGTAAGTGGCTTTAGTGCTCAGGGTAACGATGGTTCTAAGATTGTCGGCAACAACCCTAACGTCGGTATCATCTCAAGTGGTGCAACGGTAGAGCAAGAGATCCCAACGCCATTTGGCCGTGGTGACTACATCACATTCAACCTAATCCAATCCGATTTCACAACAGCGCAGCGCATGGCTGACGCAGTTAATAATTTCTTAGGCCCACAAATGGCGTCAGCGGTTGATGCGACGTCTGTAAAAGTGCGTGCACCTAGAGAAATCAGCCAACGTGTGGCTTTCTTATCGGCAATCGAAAACATTGAATTTGACCCAGCTGAAGGCTCAGCGAAAATCATCGTTAACTCTCGCACTGGTACCATTGTGGTTGGTAAGCACGTGCGCCTAAAAGCGGCGGCGGTAACACACGGTGGTATGACAGTCGCGATTAAAGAAAACTTAAATGTAAGCCAACCGAATGCATTCTCTGGCGGTCAAACGGTAGTGGTTCCAGACTCTGATATCGAAGTCACTGAAGCCGATGGCAAGATGTTTAAGTTCGAACCTGGCTTAACATTGGATGATTTGGTTAGAGCGGTTAACGAAGTGGGCGCAGCACCTTCTGATCTAATGGCAATCCTTCAAGCACTGAAACAAGCGGGTGCGATTGAAGGCCAGCTGATCATAATTTAAGGAATAGAGCATGATTAAGAATAACAACGACATCGGCTTTATTCATGACATCGGTAGCCTAGACCGCCTTCGTCAACAAGCAGTAAACGGTGAAGAGGGCAGTGAGAAAGAAGCACTTACCGCAGCGGCAAAACAGTTTGAAGCAATTTTCACCTCAATGCTGTTTAAGTCGATGCGCGATGCGAACTCTAGCTTTAAATCGGATATGTTGAACAGCCAGAACGAACAGTTCTACCGCCAAATGCAAGATGACCAAATGGCGAGCGAGCTCAGTGCGAATGGTTCGTTAGGCCTTGCGGATATGATTGTTGCACAGTTAAGTGCGGGTCAAGCAAGCGATGCGACAGAAGATAAGGTTCGTAGTGAAGGCTTTGATACTTCATTGCAAAGACCTCAATTCTCAGATCGTTCAGATGAGAGAGCACAAGAAATCCAATCTGCGTCAGCAGCCAAACAGCCGGTCTCTTTCGATTCACCAGAATCATTTGTTGCTTCAATGAAGCCTTACGCAGAAAAAGCGGCAAGCGCCCTTGGTGTGGACTCATCTCTACTATTGGCTCAAGCGGCACTGGAAACAGGCTGGGGCTCTAAGATGGTGAAGAACTCTCTGGGCAACAGTAATAACCTATTCAACATCAAAGCAGACAGAAGCTGGAAAGGCGATAAAGTGGCAACTCAAACACTCGAGTTCCATGGTAAAACGGCCGTTAAAGAATCGGCCTCTTTCCGTTCTTACTCTAGTTTTGAAGACAGCTTCAACGATTATGTGAAGTTCTTGAACGAAAACCCAAGGTACGAAACGGCGCTGCAGCACCAAGGCAACTCAGAGAATTTCATCAAAGGGATTCATCAAGCAGGCTACGCAACCGACCCTAACTACGCTGATAAGGTATTGCGAGTTAAAGCTAAGATTGATGAGATGAACTAGGTCATATCGATTGAACATCTAGAGCTTGCCACTGGCAGGCTCTTTTCTTATCTACCGCTTAATATTCAACAGCACCACATATAGTTATCTCTTTACACTTCAACAAATTAACGCCTTTTGACTTACCATGTTCTCTATTGGCATACATATTGCTTTTTAAACTGGTAGTTAATCAGTTTATCCTGATTTTGTTAAGTTTTTTGGGGGCATTATGGCGTCGGATCTTCTGAATGTAGGGGCACAAAGTGTTCTTACTGCTCAGAGACAGCTAAACACCACAGGTCATAACATTTCTAACGCCAATACAGAGGGCTATAGCCGCCAATCTGTGATTCAAGGTGTTAATGACCCGCGCCAGTACGGTGGTCAAACCTACGGCATGGGTGTGCATGTGGAAAATGTTCGCCGCTCTTGGGACCAATTTGCCGTCAATGAACTTAACCTATCGACAACTAATGCCGCCAACAAAGGCGACACTCAAGGCAACTTGGACATGCTGTCGAACATGTTGTCTTCGGTGGCTTCGAAGAAGATTCCAGAAAACCTAAATGAATGGTTTGACTCGGTTAAAACCTTAGCCGATACACCGAACGACGTTGGTGCTCGAAAAGTCGTAATCGAGAAGGCTGGGTTACTCACTAAAACGTTGAATGAATTTCATGAGACGGTTCGTCAACAGTCTGATTTTACGAATAAAAAATTAGATATGGGTATCGAGCGAGTCAACCAACTCGCGATAGAGATCCGTGACGTACAACGCCTGATGATGCGAACTCCTGGGCCTCATAATGACCTGCGAGATCAGCATGAAAAGCTAATTAATGAGCTTTCTGGTTATACCAAAGTAACGGTGACACCACGCTCAAATGCCGAAGGCTTCAATGTCCATATTGGTAACGGCCACACCTTAGTGTCAGGCAGCGAGGCAAGCCAGTTAAAAATGGTCGATGGTTTGCCTGATGCACACCAGCGTCGCTTGGCGATTGTTGAAGGGAAGTCTTTAAAGCCTATCACCAGCAGTGACATTGATGGAAAAATCGGTGCCATGTTAGATATGCGAGACGAACACATCCCAGCAATCATGGATGAGCTCGGCCGCTTAGCAACCGCGTTTTCGTACAAGGTTAATGCTCTTCAAGAGCAAGGCTTGGATCTCAACGGCAACGTGGGTAAGAACCTGTTTACCGATGTGAACTCTGAGCTGGTGGCAAAATCTCGTGTGACGGCAAGTGGGCAATCCAAAGCGGATGTCGCTGTGTTTATTGATGATACTTCTGCCTTAAAAGGTGGAGAGTACGGTCTTAAATACGATGGTAGTGATTACGTGGTGACCAAGCCAAGTGGCGAAACGGTCAAAGTGAGCACCGATTCGAGCGGCAACGCATTTTATCTTGATGGTATGCGCGTAGAAATTCGTAATCCGCCTGAACTTGGTGAAAAGCTGTTACTGCGTCCAACGCGTAATTTTGCCGCGCAGATTCACATGGAAACCACAGATCCAAAAGACATTGCCGCACAAAGTTATGAGGCATCCACAACGTTTGCCAAAGGCACTGCTGGGTTCAAAATTCTAGAGGCAGGCCAACTGCGTGAGTTTGAAGTGATTGTGTCACCAAAGGGTGAGCAATTTGCGGTGACAGATCCAAAAGGCAACATCTTAATGCAGCCTCAACCGTACCCGCCACAAGGGCCGGTGACGATTAACGGCACGACCTTCGAGTTAACGGCAGGCGCGTTGGCAAACGACAAATTTACGGCAAACCTTGTCCCATCTGAAGGTGACAATGGCAACTTGCGTAAGCTGCAAGATCTCCAAACGGGCAAGATCTTGAACGATGGTGAGTCTACGATTTTAGACCTTTACCACAACCTGAATACCAACACGGGTCTGAAGTCTTCAACGGCCAATCGCTTGAGTGATATCGCGACGTTAGAAAAGCAGTCAGCCCAAGAGCGTATTGCTTCAATCTCGGGGGTTAACCTCGACGAAGAAGCGGCAAACATGATGAAGTTTCAACAAGCGTATATGGCTTCTTCACGCATCATGCAAGCTGCTAACGATACCTTTAATACTATTTTGGCTCTGAGGTAGGAAGTATAAATGTTAAATCGTATATCTAGCTTCCATAACTACCAGTCCGTACAAAATGACTTGCGCCGCCAAGAGAACAAGGTGCATCACAACCAAGCGCAACTCGCTTCCGGTAAGAAGCTGCAGTCGCCAAGTGATGACCCGCTAGCGACGCACTATTTACAAAATATTGGTCAGCAATCAGAGCAGCTTAAACAGTACGTTGATGCTATTACTCTGGTTAGAAACCGCCTTGAGCATCATGAGGTGATGATCGCCAACTCGGAAGGCTTTGCTGATGAAGCAAAACGAACCGTGATGGAAATGATCAACGGCGCGTTGTCACCTGAAGACCGTTTAGCGAAGAAGCGTGAAATCCAAGAGTTAGCGAATAACTTTTTGTACTTAGCAAACTCTCAAGACGAGTCTGGCAACTACACATTTGCTGGTACTAAGCCAAAAAGCCAGCCCTTCTTTCGCGATAACGAAGGAACGGTGACGTATCAAGGCGACGACTATCAGCGCAAGATGCGTGTAGCGAGTAGCTTTGAAATGGCGATGAATGATCCGGGCAGTAAGTTATTTATGGAAATAGATAACCCATTCGGTGATTACGAGCCTCAATACGAGCTTGAGCCCGCATCTGAGTTACTGCTCGGTCGCGCGACCAATAGTGCAGAAGATGGTTCTACTTATAAAGTAACCTTTGTTGATATGCAGACCGGTAAGTTTGCGTACCAACTTGAAAAAGATGGCGCTGTAGTTGCTGCTGAAGATTTTGACCCTGCGACTGGCATTGTCTACGAAGGGTTAAACATTCAGTTTAAAGGGCAAGTCACCAAGGGTGATTCGATCACCTTAGAGCCAAGAGAGACATTCTCGATCTTTGACACGTTCAAAGAAGCGGCAGAACAGGTAGAAAACCCTGTGTCCGATGCATCGGCAACGGCAAAACTGCACCAAATGACGGAAGAGTTTCATGCTGCGTTTATTCACTTAACGAAAGCAAGAACAGACGTCGGTGCCCGTTTGAGTACATTGGATATTCAAGAGCAACAACATGAAGACTTTAAGTTGTCTTTGGCGAAAGCGAAAAGCAACTTTGAAGATTTGGATTACTCGAAAGCTATCATTGAATTCAATGAAAACTCTCGAGCATTACAAGCTTCACAGCAAGCGTTTGGCAAAACAAAAGATCTAACCTTGTTTAACTATATTTAATGATTAATCGGTATTTAGTGGTGAACGACTAAATACCATGGAGTTGATTCTTTGCCTTATGTGCTATGCCATACGTGCGAATGACTTCAAAAATTGCCGCTTTTTCGTACGAAGCATAATGTTTCTTGATATAGCGGCAAAAAACGGCAACAAGAGGATGAGGGCAGTTTCATCTTCTAAAAGTAAACAATCATAATCGCGTTTAATTTTTTGTAAGTTTTTGATTATTAGTAAATAAAAAAATTATTTATACAAAATTAAACTTGGCACACAACTTGTATCTGTGTTGGTTATAAATGATTAATACAGATCTTAAACCTTGTGTAAGGTTTATTGAGTAACATACGGTCAGTGCTTATCCATATGAGAGTAAAGCTGGCCGCTTCGCAGAGAGCTTGCGAACTCATAAGGAGAGCAAAATGGCAGTTAATGTAAGTACTAACGTTTCCGCAATGACAGCGCAGCGTTACCTGAATAAAGCGTCTAATGACTTAGCGACTTCTATGGAGCGTCTGTCATCTGGTCACAAGATCAACAGTGCGAAAGATGATGCGGCAGGTCTGCAAATCTCGAACCGTCTAACGGCTCAGTCTCGTGGTCTTGATGTGGCAATGCGTAATGCCAACGACGGTATTTCGATTGCTCAAACGGCAGAAGGTGCGATGAACGAATCTACTAACGTATTACAACGTATGCGTGATCTAGCGATTCAATCATCAAACGGCACTAACTCGCCGGCAGAGCGTACTGCACTGAATGAAGAGTCAATGGCACTTCAAGATGAGCTTAACCGTATCGCGGAAACCACATCGTTTGGTGGTCGTCGTCTACTAAACGGTTCATTCGGTGAAGCTTCATTCCAGATCGGTTCTAACTCTGGTGAAGCAATGATCATGGCTCTGACAAGTATCCGTGCAGATGACTACCGTATGGGTGGTACTACGTTCGATTCAGAAAACGCGAAAGATAAGAACTGGGAAGTGCCGCCAACAGCGAGCGATCTTAAGTTTGAATTCAAAACCAAAGCGGGTGAAGACATCGTTCTAGATATCAACACTAAAGCGGGTGACGATATTGAAGAGTTAGCGACTTACATTAATGGTCAATCTGACTTAGTAAACGCATCAGTTACAGATGATGGCCGTTTACAGCTATTCGTAGCGGAACCTGACCTAGATGGCGCTATGTCTATCTCTGGTGGCTTGGCATCTGAGCTTGGTATTAAGAGCGAAGGCCGTGCAACATCAGTTCAAGATATCAGCCTAACAAGTGTTGCTGGTTCACAGAACGCTATCAGCGTTATTGATTCTGCAATGAAGTACGTAGATTCACAGCGTGCTGATTTGGGTGCGAAACAGAACCGTCTAAGCCACAGTATTAATAACTTGGCAAACGTTCAAGAGAACGTAGACGCTTCAAACAGCCGAATCAAAGATACGGACTTTGCGAAAGAGACGACGCAAATGACTAAATCACAAATTCTGCAACAAGCAGGTACTTCAATACTTGCTCAAGCAAAACAATTGCCTAACTCTGCAATGTCACTATTGCAATAGTTATTGGTTGAACTTGCTGCTCGTGTTCAGACGTGAGCCATGCAGCAAGGGAAACTGGCAAGCATACTTACTATTGGGTGTTTAGCTCTCTCATCTCTCACCTGCTATCCATCTTTACGGTAAGAATGCAACGGCGAGTCGGAAATGTGTTCATTTCTCGATGATCTCCACACAGGCTCTGACACGCCAACTAGCCCCGGTTCTCTCAAAGGAAAAGGGGCTTTTTCCTTTCTACTGATTGCGTTTTATTTTCCCTTCTAACGATCTTTCTTCGCTTTTTCACTCTGCTAGCTTTAATTTTCTCTGCCGACTTTGTGGAAAACAGCTCACCTTTTTGCCTACTATTTGCCCGCAACCATGAATTTTGCTGATTGATCATTTCTGTACATAGGCCAACTAAAAAGCCAATTAGAGCGTTTTTTAAACAATCAACATGCTCTCAATAATAAAAATCGATAGTTATTTTAGAAAGTTTAAGATTTTAAATTGTTGAAAATTAAATGATTAATAATTTTTTTATGGTTTTTTAAAAGTTTTTCTAAAGCTTCTGATTTTCGAGCCGCTATTAAAAGTAACTTTGAGAGAACTACTTGGTTTTCCGAGACGTCGGAAACCGCAATACCGGAAAATCAATTGGAGAAATCACCATGGCAGTGAATGTAAATACAAACGTTTCAGCGATGACTGCGCAACGTTACCTAAATAACGCGAACAGCGCACAACAAACATCAATGGAGCGTCTAGCTTCTGGCTCTAAAATCAACAGCGCAAAAGACGACGCGGCGGGCCTACAAATCTCTAACCGTTTGAACGTTCAAAGCCGCGGCCTAGACGTTGCTGTTCGTAACGCGAACGACGGTATCTCTATTGCACAAACTGCTGAAGGTGCAATGAACGAGACGACTAACATCCTGCAGCGTATGCGTGATCTTTCTCTACAATCTGCGAACGGTTCAAACTCTAAGTCTGAGCGTGTAGCGATTCAAGAAGAAGTAACAGCACTGAACGACGAGCTAAACCGTATCGCGGAAACGACGTCTTTTGGTGGTAACAAGCTGCTTAACGGTACTCACGGTACTAAATCATTCCAAATCGGTGCGGATAACGGTGAAGCGGTAATGCTTCAACTGAAAGATATGCGTTCTGATAACGCTCAGATGGGTGGTAAGAGCTACCAAACTGAGAACGCTAAAGACAAAGACTGGAACGTTCAAGCGGGTTCTAACGACCTAAAACTGTCGTTCACAGATAACTTTGGTCAAGCACAAGAGATCGACATCAACGCAAAAGCGGGTGACGACATCGAAGAGCTAGCGACTTACATCAACGGTCAACAAGATTCTGTGAAAGCGTCTGTAACTGAAGACGGTAAGCTACAAATGTTCACTGGTAACAACAAAGTGAGCGGCGATGTGTCTTTCTCTGGTGGTCTTGCTGGCGAGCTAGGCATTCAAGCGGGTAAAGACGTAACCGTTGATACTATCGACGTAACGTCTGTTGGCGGCGCACAAGAGTCTGTAGCAGTAATCGATGCAGCACTTAAGTACGTAGACAGTCACCGTGCAGAGCTGGGTGCTTTCCAAAACCGTTTCGACCACGCAATCAGCAACTTAGACAACATTAACGAGAACGTTAACGCATCTAAGAGCCGTATTAAAGATACCGATTTCGCGAAAGAAACGACTCAGATGACTAAGTCTCAGATCCTTTCTCAAGCTTCAAGCTCGATTCTTGCTCAAGCGAAGCAAGCGCCGAACTCGGCACTTAGCCTACTAGGTTAATCGATTAAAAAGCCACGTTGACTATAAGCGTTGTTGAGACAAAACGTTAACGTAAGGCCTCCACAAATTAGCTCGTGGTGAGAGATGAGCGCTAAACAAACCCAGCTTCGGCTGGGTTTTTGCTTTTCTGAGGTCGGCAAAAGTATATGAGGGAATACCTAAATTGGATCATGGGTGATAAGCGAGATTCCCTATCACGGTCGTCCCTCCCTGTAGGGAATGACGGGAACCGGACGATGACCCGATTATGTCTTTGATAGCAATACAAATGGTTAGAGTAAGTAACGATTCATTTAGAACAAATATTTTATCGTCATTCCAGAACCGAGTAGAACGAGGTATCAGGAATCTAGCTTTTCGAGGAGGTGATTATTTAGTTTTGTTTTACCACTTTCAGAAATGAAGAGCTATCTGCACGTCGGTGAGGTAATTAGCCGTCATCCCAGAATCGAGTAGAACGAGGTATCAGGAATCTAGCTTTTCGATGAAGTGATTATTTAGTTTTGTTTACCACTTTCAGAAATGAAGAGCTATCTGTAAGTCGGTGAGGGAATTAACCGTCATCCCAGAATCGAGTAGAACGAGATATCAGGGATCTGCTTTTTCTTTTTATGTGCAAGACGACACTTATAAATGGTGAAGACAGGAAACTTTAGCGCATATCGGTCGATTAATTGAATGGCGATCACACTTTTCTTTGTTATTGAAAATAATGCGAAAAAAAACACATTTTTTATTAAAGCTTCTAATTAAGGCGCCGTTAAAGGGATTGAGAGAAATGATATGTACCAATGTAAGGTGAGAGAGACAGTGGTGCGTAAACAAATTGATATGTATTTGTGTGAGGTGAGAGTCACATGGGTGCATTAAAAAATGCCTAAAGGAGATCAACTATGGCGATTAATGTAAGCACTAACGTGTCTGCAATGACGGCTCAGCGTTACCTAAATAACGCGGCTGAAGGTACTCAAAAATCAATGGAGCGTTTGTCTTCTGGCTATAAAATCAATAGCGCAAAAGATGATGCTGCAGGCTTACAAATCTCTAACCGCTTAACGTCGCAAAGCCGTGGCCTAGATATGGCTGTGAAAAACGCGAATGACGGTATCTCTATTGCACAAACAGCTGAAGGTGCGATGAATGAGTCAACCAACATTCTGCAACGTATGCGTGACCTTTCTCTTCAATCTGCAAACGGTTCAAACAGCAAGTCTGAGCGTGTTGCTATCCAAGAAGAAGTATCTGCTCTAAACACAGAACTTAACCGTATCGCTGAAACAACCTCTTTTGGTGGTAACAAGCTTCTAAACGGTACTTACGGTAGCCAATCTTTCCAAATCGGTGCTGACTCAGGTGAAGCGGTAATGCTATCTATGGGCAACATGCGTACCGACACTCAAGAAATGGGTGGTAAGAGCTACGGTGTTACTGAAGGTAAAGATGCATCTTGGCGTGTAGGCGCTGGCGCTGACCTGACTATCAAATACAACGATAAGTTTGGCGAAGCTCAAGAGCTATCTATCTCTGCTAAAGAAGGCAACGATATCGAAGAGCTAGCAACTTACATCAACGGTCAAAGCCAAGACGTTAAAGCGTCTGTAGGTGAAGGCGGTAAACTACAACTTTTCGCTTCTAGCCAAAAAGTTGAAGGTGATGTGGAGTTTGGTGGCAGCCTTGCAAGTGAGCTAGGTATTGGCGCAGGTAAAGATGTAACCGTAAACGACATCGACGTAACATCAGTTGCGGGTGCAAACGAAGCGGTATCTATCATCGATGGCGCTCTAAAATCTGTAGATAGCCAACGTGCATCTCTTGGTGCTTTCCAAAACCGTTTTGATCATGCAATCAGCAACTTAGAAAACATCAATGAAAACGTTAATGCTTCTAAGAGCCGTATCAAAGATACCGATTACGCGAAAGAAACAACGGCAATGACGAAGTCTCAAATCCTACAACAGGCGAGTACTTCTATCCTAGCTCAAGCAAAACAATCACCATCAGCAGCTCTAAGCTTATTGGGCTAAACTTACCTCGGTAAGTAGCGGTAAACTCCGCTTTACGTGGAGTTTTACTGTTGGCTCATGAAGGAGGGAGGGAGAGTGTTATGGAAATACCATCTAACGCATCGAACATCCAGCCTTATGGCTCACCTAATGGCATTAAAATTGCAAGCGATGAAGGTAGTAGTGCGTCGAGCATTTCACGACTGAAGGAAGCAACCTCTTATGGCAAGGTAGAGAAATCGAAAGAAGAAGCTACCGAAGCTGCGATTCAATTAGCTCAAGAGAGAAAAGAGCTAAATGATGAAGAGCGAGTCAAGATGGTGGAGAAGGTAAACGAGTTTATCTCCTCTCTCAATAAGGGCGTTGCCTTTAAGGTCGATGAAGAATCGGGAAGGGATGTGGTGACTATTTATGAAACCACAACCGGTGATATTATTCGCCAGATACCCGATGAAGAAATGCTTGAAATTCTAAGACGCCTAGCAGCCCAAAACTCGAATAGTAGAATATTTGAGGTGAAGGTCTAAGTCGTATTATTGAGGTGGTTTAATGAGTTTTGGCCCAATGGGGATTTCGTCTGGCATGGATATCAATTCCATGGTCAGCAAAATTGTGGATTCGGAGCGTGTACCTAAACAGCAACGAATCGACAATGAAAGAGCGCGAATCGATACCAGCATTAGTGCCTATGGAAGACTCAGAGAATCTCTCGATTCGATGAAAAACCTGATGACAAACTTTCGTCAGGAAAAAGCTTTCGCTGTACGTACAGTGGAAAGTACCGATGAAGGTCTTGTTTCTGCAACCGCGACTACTGAAGCGATCGCTGGCAAATATGCCATCGATGTGTTGCAGCTTGCCCAAAGCCATAAAGTAGCGTCAGATGTTCTATCTGATGACATGAAATTTGGCCCAGGTAAGCTGCAGGTTTCGCTTGGTGATGATAGCTTTGATGTGCAAGTTGGCGATAGATCAAAGCTAATCGATGTTGTTCGCAGCATAAACGGTGCAGATAGAAACCCAGGCGTTCGTGCATCCATTATTAATGATACCGAAGGCCCTCGACTTATTGTCGCCTCCAACAAATCTGGCGCAGACCAACAGATCAGCATCAATGTAGAATCTGATGCGTCAAACCCTCTAAAAAAACTCGAATACAAAACCCTTGAAGAACGCGTTGAAGCGCTAGAGAAAGCTCGCCTTGCCGCTCAAGACGTACTTGGCCTCACGCCTGCTGGAAAAGCCGTTGATCTTATCGATGAAGCTATCTCTGATGATGATCCGAAAGCTGATCAAGCTGTCGACGAAGACGGCAATATCATTCCAGGTTCTCAAGCGGACTCAACGTCTCCTGCAGAAGATGGCTCTCAAAGCCTTAGCTTCGGTGAACAAGCCGCTGCAGATGGTCAAGCTGCGCTAGATGCAGCTCAGGCGGCAAAATCTGTCATGCCTGAAGACAATATCCCAGGTTGGACGGAAACCGCTTCTGGCACGTTGTTAGATTCTTATTACACACCAGAGCTTGAGCTTGACGAAAAAGCGATCGAGAAGGCGCCTGATGTTCCTGGTTGGTCGAACACGGCCTCTGGTACTTTGACTGATTCATATGTGACACCGAAAGAAGCTCAGCAGAAGTTAGAAGCAGAGCAAGCACGTATCGAAGAGAAGATCGCTCAAGAAAAAGCGGATCTGGCCAAGAAAGTAGAAAACGGTGAATTGACCGCAGAGCAAGCCAAAAATATCGAGCGTGCCAAATTAGAGCCTGAAGAGCGAGAGCGCTTAGAGAAAGTCGACAAGGCACAAGCTGATTTGGCGCTTGCTCAGCAATCTTTCGATAGTTACAGCGGCATGACCGAAGTCCAAGCTGGTCAAGACTCAATGGTCGTTCTGGACGGTGTCGCTCAGCTCTCCAGTAATAACAACGTGATTGAAGATGCCGTTGAAGGCATTGATATTACGGTGAAAGGAAAGACCCCAAAAGACAAGCCACCGGCAGAAATTGGTGTTGAGTACGACCGTAATAGTGTTCGCCAAGATATTGAAGCCTTTGTGAATTCCTACAACCAGTTTTACCAAGTATCCAAAAACTTGGCGGGTGTCGATCCTGCGACCGGACAAAAAGGCCCGCTTTCTGGTGACAGTACGGTCCGTAACGCCGACTCACGATTGAAAGGCGTATTCTCTTCAAGCATCGAAGGGGCACCTGAGAACCTTAAGTCTTTAACAGAGTTTGGTATCACGACCACCAGACAAGGCTCGTTAGAGATCAATTACGACATGCTGGACCGACAGTTGAACAATAACTTTGATAAGCTGGGCGAGTTCTTTGGCGGCAATAATGGCTTTGCTAAAAAAGTCGAAGATGCGATTCAGGGTATCACTGGTATTACGGGCTCAATCCGTACTCGAGAAAAGAGCCTGGTTGAGCAAAACTACCGTTTAGCGGACGACCAAAACGCCTTAGACCGCCGTATGGACAGTCTTGAAAGTCGTACTCACTCTAAGTTCACCGCCATGCAAGATGCGACCAGTAAGATGCAGTCTCAGCTTGGCAGCATGATGAATGCGTTGGGTTAATAGGTGACCAGTCAGCTTCAAGAGCTTTGTGAACTAGATCAATTAATTATCTCTAAGCTCGAATTTAGTGAAATTAATGCTGAAGAAATAGCGACGCTTGTCGATAACAGAGAACAGTTATTGCAAAACGTGCTTCAATTCATCGATTCACACCCTGACGTTAAGCAAAGTTCGGAGTGGTTTGAAGCCATTTCGAGAACAAGAAAATTAGTCGAATTGATGCAGTCTGAAACTGGTCGGGTAGGGAAAACCCTGCACAAGTACCGACACGGTGCCAAGTCAGTTCAACAATACAAAAAGTTTTTATAGAAGAGGTTTACTATGCGCGGTTCTTTACAGGCATATAAAAAGGTATCAGTGGATAGTCAGTTAACGGCTGCCTCACCGCATAAGATTGTGCAAATGCTGATGGCGGGCGCGATTGAGCGTTTGATCCAAGGTAAAGCGGCAATGCAAGCGGGCAATATCCCTGTGAAAGGTGAGCGTCTTGGCAAGGCTCTAGATATCATTATTAGCCTACGTAGCTGCCTTTCTATGGACGATGGTGGTGATATTGCGAAAAACCTAGATCAACTTTATGAGTTCATGATCACGCAAATTTCTGCGGCAAATCACAAAAATGACCCTCAGCCTATTGATGATGTTATCGATATTATTCGCGAAATTAAGAGCGCTTGGGACCAAATTCCGAATGAATATCACAACTTGACGTCTGCTGAAGTCGGTATTTAAAGAAAAATTGCTGTTTTAGCCAACCTTAGATCCGCTAATTGGTTGGTTGCCTTATTTTTTTAATCAAATAAAATAGAAGCCATTAGATAGCCTAATGGCTTTTTTCGTTGCTGATTTCATAAATTTGTCCTCGTAAACCATAATCATAGATAGAATTCTTAATTTTATGGATTACGTTGCTCACCGTTTTTCCGCATCGCACCAAAATAAAGGCAATAATTCCTACTTATGCAAGGTTTGGCAAAACTGCTTGTCGTCGACGATAACGCTCAAGATCGTCACAATTTAAGCACAATATTAGAGTTTGTAGGAGAGAGCTGCGAAGTTATCAGCTCTGAACAAGCGCGCAAAGTCGACTGGTCACTACAGTGGGCTGGTTGCATTATCGGTTCAATAAAAGGTAAAGGCTTCAACGCATTACTGAATGACAAGCTTGTTCACGCGAATCACATTCCTCTGCTTGTGATTGGCAAAAACAACCATCCTGTTGACGAGCTCACCAATTTTGTTGGCGAACTCGAGCTGCCCCTAAACTACCCCCAGTTAAGCGACGCATTAAGACACTGCAAAGATTTTCTAGGTCGTAAAGGGGTTCAAGTAGTCTCTTCAGCACGCAAGAACACACTGTTTCGTAGCCTAGTGGGTCAAAGTGCTGGTATTCAAGAAGTTCGTCACCTGATTGAACAAGTCTCCTCTACTGAAGCGAATGTACTGATCCTTGGTGAATCCGGTACCGGCAAAGAGGTGGTTGCACGTAACATTCATTACCATTCAAAGCGCCGCTCTGGCCCGTTTGTTCCAGTGAACTGTGGCGCAATCCCACCAGATTTGCTTGAGAGTGAACTTTTCGGTCATGAGAAGGGCGCATTTACTGGCGCGATTACCGCGCGTAAAGGTCGCTTTGAGTTAGCTGAAGGTGGCACGTTATTTCTTGATGAGATTGGCGACATGCCAATGGCTATGCAAGTTAAGCTGTTGCGTGTACTACAAGAGCGATGTTTTGAACGTGTAGGTGGTAATTGCACTATTCAGGCGAACGTTCGAGTGATTGCGGCTACACACCGTAACCTTGAAGATATGATCGACGATGATTCATTCCGTGAAGATCTTTACTACCGCTTGAATGTGTTCCCGATTGAAATGCCGGCCTTACAAGAGCGTAAAGAAGATATTCCTCTTCTACTTCAAGAGCTTATGACGAGAATGGAAGCGGAAGGTAGTCTGCCTATCTGTTTTACGCCTCGCGCGATTAACTCTTTGATGGAACATGACTGGCCAGGTAACGTACGTGAATTGGCGAACTTAGTGGAGCGCATGGTTATTCTCTATCCGAATAGCTTAGTGGACGTAAACCATCTGCCAACTAAGTATCGATACAGTGATATCCCTGAATTCCAACCAGAGTTTAATAGCTTTGTGTCTGAGGAAGAGCAAGAGCGTGACGCTTTGGCTGACCTGTTCTCGGAAGATTTCAGCTTCGATCAGCAAGATGATATGGCTGACAACGCGAATGCACCTCAGGAACTACCACCAGAAGGTGTAAACCTGAAAGAGCTGCTCGCTGATATGGAAGTGAATATGATCAATCAAGCCTTGGAAGCTCAAGGCGGTATTGTTGCTCGAGCGGCAGACATGTTAGGCATGCGCAGAACCACTCTGGTTGAGAAAATGCGTAAATACAATCTGCAGCGTTAGTGTTCTGCTTTTCGAAAAACGAAAAAACAAACACAAAATTTTTAGCTAATCGTTCACTTTAGCTAAGCGATAAGATAAACCATAGTCGAGTTGTTGCTTGCTTAACTATGTGATAAATATAGCAAATAGCCTGACTCGTTTTCTGCGTGTCAGGCTGTTTTAGTATTTGAGGCAAATTTTTGACATGCACGTATCTAACGAACCAGAAAATCAATCACACCTAGATTCTGTTGAACAACAGGTCGAGCGTTACAAGCAAGTGCTCGATGTTATGCCTGCTGGTGTCATCTTGTTAGATACCCATGGTGAAGTGAGAGAAGCAAACCCTGAAGCACACCGCATTCTTGGCGTCGAGTTAGTTGGAGAGAAGTGGTTTTCTGTTATCCAAAGTGCTTTTGATCCCAAAGACGATGATGGTCATGAGATCTCATTAAAGAATGGTCGAAAGGTACGTTTGGCGATTTCTGCTTCCACCACAGGTCAGCTGATTTTGATTACCGATCTGACCGAGACGCGTTTGCTGCAATCACGGGTTAGTGATCTTCAGCGTCTGTCGTCATTAGGCAGAATGGTGGCATCACTTGCTCATCAGGTTCGTACACCGCTTTCTAGTGCGATGTTGTATGCGTCAAACCTTGCCGCACCGAATCTACCACCGGCAACAAAGACACGTTTTCAATCTAAGCTTATGGATAGACTTCATGACTTAGAGAAGCAAGTTAATGACATGCTGTTGTTTGCTAAAGGCGGCGATAACAAGGTGGTGAAACCTTTTACTGTGGCTGAATTGATCACAGAATTTCAGCCAATGGTAGAAGCGGCGTTGAAATCGAACCAAATCGATTACTGCCAAGAAGTGGAAGGCGAACAGACTCAAATGTTCGGCAATGCCAACGCGATTGCCTCTGCTTTAAGTAATCTGGTTTTGAACGCGGTTCAAATTGCCGGCAAAGAATCACAGATAGATGTGTTCTTTAGGCCGGTAAACGGTGAGCTTAAGATATCAGTACAAGACAGTGGTCCCGGCGTACCAAAAGAGCTTCAAGGTAAAATTATGGAACCATTCTTTACCACTCGCTCGCAAGGTACAGGCTTAGGCTTGGCGGTTGTACAAATGGTATGTCGAGCACATGAAGGTCGATTGGAATTGATATCAGAAGAGGGCGACGGCGCATGCTTTACTATGTGTTTGCCGCTAGAAAGAAGCGCTTCTACTGAAGACTAATAAGTTTTAACTGAATTTACACTGGAGAATCCTATGGCTCAAAGCAAAGTGTTAATCGTCGAAGATGATGAAGGTCTACGCGAGGCCCTTGTCGATACACTCGCGCTTGCTGGCTATGAATGGCTAGAAGCAGATTGCGCAGAAGATGCTCTGGTCAAACTAAAATCGAACTCCGTTGATATCGTTGTCTCTGATGTTCAGATGGCAGGCATGGGCGGCTTAGCACTGTTAAGAAACATCAAGCAACATTGGCCGAATCTCCCTGTATTGTTGATGACAGCATATGCCAACATCGAAGACGCCGTTGCTGCAATGAAAGAGGGCGCTATCGATTACATGGCAAAGCCATTTGCGCCGGAAGTACTGCTAAATATGGTGAGCCGTTACGCTCCCGTGAAATCGGACGACAATGGTGATGCTATCGTTGCCGATGAAAAAAGTATCAAGCTGATGATGCTGGCTGATAAAGTGGCTAAAACGGACGCCAATGTTATGGTTCTTGGCCCAAGTGGTTCAGGTAAAGAGGTGATGTCGCGTTACATCCATAACGCCTCGAATCGTAAAGATGGTCCGTTCGTCGCGATTAACTGTGCGGCAATTCCTGACAATATGTTGGAAGCGACTTTGTTTGGTTATGAGAAAGGCGCATTTACTGGCGCTATTCAGGCGTGTCCAGGCAAGTTTGAACAAGCTCAGGGCGGTACTATTTTACTGGATGAGATCAGTGAAATGGACCTTGGCCTACAAGCTAAGCTACTGCGTGTGCTGCAAGAGCGTGAAGTTGAACGTTTAGGTAGCCGTAAGAGCATTAAACTCGATGTTCGTGTACTCGCGACCAGTAACCGAGACCTCAAGCAGTATGTGTCTGAAGGTAATTTCCGTGAAGATTTGTACTACCGTCTGAATGTTTTCCCAATTTCTTGGCCTCCACTGTGTGAGCGTAAAGGTGATATTGAGCCTTTGGCGAAGCACTTGGTTGAGCGCCACTGTACCAAACTTGGCATGCCAGTTCCGGTCATGTCAGCTCAAGCGATCAGCAAACTCGTCAATTATCCGTGGCCGGGCAATGTCCGTGAGCTTGATAATGTCGTGCAGCGTGCCTTGATTCTGAGCGAAGAAGAAAAAATTTCTGGTGAGCATATCCTGCTTGAAGGGGTAGATTGGCAAGACGCTAGTGGCCTACAACAGATTGTTGAAGGTAGTGACGTGGCAACGCCAGATATCAAGCCTATTGCAGAAGCAAACCCGATCAATAAAATCGCTTCAAGCAGTGAAGGGCTGGGGAATGAGCTTAGAGATCAAGAGTATGCGATCATCCTCGAAACTTTGATTGCATGTAATGGCCGACGTAAAGATATGGCTGAGAAACTAGGTATTAGCCCTCGCACATTGCGCTATAAGTTAGCAAAAATGCGCGATGCTGGAATAGATATCCCAAACTAAGCACAGATTAGTAGTGTCAGCTTTCTGACTAGTGTAATACGATATCTAGTCGTTTTTAGGTATGGCACGCTAATTGCTCTGTCAATAATACAGCAAAATAGATAGTCATAATTTTGACTCCTTGAGGTAGTAAATGAGAATAGATGGTTTACAAGGCGAAATGCAGGCAATGATGGTTGAAGCTGCGAGCGCGCGTCCTGCTGCGACAGGACAAACGGTCGGTGCAGACTTCGGCAACATGCTGACGCAAGCCATCAACAATGTGAACTCATTGCAAAAGACCTCAGGGGATCTTCAAACTCGTTTTGATAGCGGTGACCAAAGTGTGTCGCTGTCTGATGTGATGATTGCTCGTAATAAATCTAGTGTGGCCTTTGAAGCGACAATCCAAATTAGAAATAAGTTGGTTGAGTCGTACAAAGAGCTGATGAATATGCCGGTATAAGTTGGGTAGTTAAGTAGTGGCAGATAATAGTCAAACAACAGATTTAACCGTGAGCGATGGTAACGACCACGCACTCATTGCGGGTGCTGAGCTGGACGGAGAAGGGCAAAATCCCGATCTAGGTGAACGTAGTTCATCTAAATTTGATATGGCCGTAGGTGACCTCGATTTACTTCGACAGGTTGTCTTAGTGCTGTCTATCTCAATCTGTGTCGCGCTTATTGTGATGCTGTTTTTCTGGGTTAAAGAGCCAGAAATGCGTCCATTAGGGGCTTACGAAACAGAAGAACTGATCCCAGTTCTTGACTACTTAGATCAGCAAAAGATCGAATATTCACTTGAAGGCAACACAATCTCGGTGCCTGCGAGTGAGTACAACTCTCTGAAGCTTAATATGGTTCGCGCTGGTTTGAACCAAGAGCGAAACGCAGGTGACGACATCCTCATGCAAGACATGGGCTTTGGTGTATCACAACGTTTAGAGCAAGAGCGCCTTAAATTAAGTCGTGAAAGACAGCTTGCGAAGGCCATTGAACAGATGAAACAGGTGCGTAAAGCGCAGGTTTTATTAGCATTACCGAAGCAAAGTGTTTTTGTACGCCACAATCAAGAAGCCTCTGCTTCTGTATTCCTGACCCTCAAAACTGGTACTAACCTCAAGCAACAAGAAATTGACTCTGTTGTGGACATGGTCGCGAGTGCCGTTCCGGGAATGAAAACCTCACGAATTACTGTGACTGATCAACATGGTCGACTGCTGAGCTCTGGTTCTCAAGACCCAATGTCTGCGGCGCGCCGTAAAGAACACGAGTTGGAGCGCAACCAAGAGCAAGCACTGCGTGAGAAAATTGACTCTATCTTGATTCCTATCCTTGGTTTTGGAAACTACACGGCGCAGGTTGATATTCAGCTCGACTTTAGTGCGGTAGAGCAAACCAGAAAACGCTTTGATCCGAACACGCCGGCAACGCGAAGCGAATACACCTTAGAAGATTACAATAACGGTAATACTGTCGCTGGTATTCCTGGTGCGCTGAGTAACCAACCTCCATCAGATGCGTCTATCCCTCAAGATGTCGCTCAGATGAAAGATGGCGCGATGACTGGTCAGGGCTCGGTTCATAAAGAAGCAACGCGAAACTTCGAATTAGACACCACCATCAGCCACGAACGTAAACAGACTGGTACGGTGAACCGTCAAACAGTATCGGTAGCGATTAAAGACCGTCAATCCATCAACCCAGATACGGGTGAAGTGGTGCACACGCCAATCCCAGCTAGCGAAATCAACGCGATTCGCCAAGTGCTGATTGGTACGGTCGGTTTTGATGAAAGCCGCGGTGACTTATTGAATGTATTAAGCATGCAGTTCGCACCACAAATCACAGATGTGGTTCCTGATGTGCCAATCTGGGAGCACCCTAACTTTAATGATTGGGTACGTTGGTTTGCGAGCGCGTTGGTTATTATTGTTGTGGTATTAGTTCTTGTTCGCCCTGCGATGAAGAAACTGCTTAACCCAGCCGCAGACAATGATGACCAGATGTACGGCCCAGACGGCATGCCAATTGGTGCCGATGGCGAGACCAGCCTAATTGGTGGTGACATTGAAGGCGGCGAGCTGTTTGAATTTGGTTCAAGCATTGACTTACCGAACCTTCATAAAGATGAAGACGTGCTGAAAGCAGTACGTGCACTTGTAGCGAATGAACCAGAGCTAGCAGCTCAAGTAGTTAAGAATTGGATGGCAGATGGCTAACGAAATTGTTCCACAACAAGCTGAAGGCGGTGAAGTGCTTGATGTCTCAAGTGTGGATATCGGCTCTATCTCAGGCGATGAACGCGCTGCGATCTTATTGCTAAGTTTGAATGAAGAAGACGCGGCAGGCATTATTCGCCACCTAGAACCTAAGCAGGTTCAACGTGTGGGTAGTGCAATGGCGCGAGCTACGGATCTATCTCAGGAGAAAGTAGGCGCAGTGCACCGTGCTTTCTTAGATGATATTCAGAAGTACACCAACATCGGTATGGGCAGTGAAGACTTCATGCGTAATGCACTGGTGGCTGCTCTGGGTGAAGACAAGGCCAACAATCTTGTTGACCAAATCCTTCTGGGAACTGGCTCAAAAGGCTTGGATTCTCTTAAGTGGATGGATCCTCGTCAGGTGGCAAGTATCATCATTAACGAGCACCCGCAGATTCAAACCATCGTGTTGTCTTACTTAGAAGCCGATCAGTCTGCTGAGATACTGTCTCAGTTCCCTGAACGTGTACGTTTAGATTTGATGATGCGTATTGCTAACCTTGAAGAAGTTCAACCTTCGGCGCTTGCTGAGCTGAATGAAATCATGGAGAAACAGTTCGCAGGTCAAGCAGGTGCTCAAGCGGCCAAAATTGGCGGCCTGAAGGCAGCGGCAGAGATCATGAACTATATGGACAACAACGTAGAAGGTGTCTTGATGGATCAAATCCGCGATCAAGACGAAGACATGGCAACGCAGATTCAAGATCTTATGTTTGTCTTTGAAAACCTCATTGAAGTGGATGACCAAGGTGTTCAGAAACTGCTACGTGACGTTCCACAAGACGTTCTACAGAAAGCACTTAAAGGTGCCGACGAAGGCCTGCGTGAGAAGATCTTCAAGAACATGTCTAAACGTGCTGCCGATATGATGAGAGACGATATTGAGGCGATGCCGCCAGTGAAAGTCTCTGACGTAGAAGCGGCTCAGAAAGAGATTTTGGGTATTGCGAGGAAGATGGCAGACAGTGGCGAGATTATGCTGTCTGGTGGCGCCGACGAGTTCCTTTAATACAGAAACCTCAAAAGCCCCACACCGTTGGGGCTTTTCTTTATCCAACCTCGAACCACAGATTAATTACAGTTTAACTGCCTGAATTTATAAGCAGTTGGGCTCACTCAGAAATAGGTACTGATATGTCAGGTGATAGAAAACGCGGCTTCCTTCGCCCTGAAGAAGATAATACGGTTGCCCAACCTCAGAAATGGGGGCTGCCTGATTACACCTCTGATGTGAGTAAACAAGCCAAAGAAACGGCATTTAACTACGACCCGGGTTGGATGCCAACGGTTGAAGAAGCGATCGAAGAAGAAGAGCTTATTCTGACCGAAGAACAAATCGAGCTGATCAAGCAAGGCGCGTATCAAGAAGGCCTGCATCAAGGTCAGGAAGCTGGCTTCAAGCAAGGTTACGAAAAAGGTAAAGAAGAAGGTTTTGCCGCGGGCCATGCTGAAGGTAATGAAGCTGGTAAGCTCGAAGGTGTCACTGCTGGTCAAGAGTACATTCAACAACAAGTCGCTATCTTTATGGGGCTCGCAAACCAGTTTGCTCAACCTTTAGAGCTGATGAATGCTCAGGTTGAAAAGCAGCTGGTGGACATGGTGCTGACCATGGTTAAAGAGGTGGTACACGTTGAACTTCAGACCAATCCGCAAATCATCCTAGATACCGTCAAAGAGTCAGTCGAATCGCTGCCGATTTCTGGTCACGCTATTACCTTGAAGCTTAACCCGGAAGACGTCACCATCATTCGCTCTGCGTATGGGGATACTGAACTGGATTGCCGCAATTGGACATTAGTTTCAGAGCCAGCACTTAACCGTGGCGATGTACAAATTGAAGCGGGTGAATCGAGCGTGAATTATCGAATGGAAGAGCGTGTGAAGAACGTTATCCAGAGCTTCTGTGGTGCTAATCGTCATCAAGGTCATGCGTAATGCTTGAGTTAGCAAATCGTCTCAGCCAATACAAAGTCGAAGGGCTAAAATCACGTCCCGTTGCTTCTGGTAAGTTGGTGCGGGTAGTCGGACTAACCCTTGAAGCAACTGGCTGTAAAGCGCCGATTGGTAGCCTGTGTTTAGTTGAAACCATGTCTGGTCAGATGGAAGCTGAAGTCGTTGGCTTCTCTGGTGATAACCTGTTTCTGATGCCGAGTGAACAAATCACAGGGATCTTACCCGGTGCTCGCGTCACTCCCATGACTTCTGAAAGCGGTATTCCGGTGGGTATGGAACTGCTTGGCCGCGTTATCGACGGTGTGGGTAACCCACTGGATGGGCTTGGTCCTATCTATACTGAGCAACGCGCATCATTCAGTGCCGAACCAATTAACCCTCTGGCACGTAAGCCGATCTCTGAACCACTTGATGTTGGCTTGAAAGCGATTAATGGCTTGCTGACGGTAGGTAAAGGGCAACGTATCGGTCTGTTCGCAGGTTCTGGTGTTGGTAAATCCGTAACACTAGGCATGATGACTCGAGGTACCACAGCGCAAGTGGTTGTGGTGGGCTTAATCGGTGAGCGTGGACGCGAAGTAAAAGAGTTTATTGAAGAGATTCTTGGTGAAGATGGCCGTAAGCGATCTGTTGTTGTCGCAGCGCCTGCCGATTCATCACCATTGATGCGATTAAAAGGCTGTCAAACGGCGCTGACGGTGGCGGAATACTTCCGTGACCAAGGCTTAGATGTTCTGCTCCTGATGGACTCACTGACCCGTTTTGCACAGGCTCAGCGTGAAATCGCACTATCTGTTGGTGAACCGCCGGCAACTAAAGGTTATCCGCCATCAGTATTTGCTAAGTTACCAGCGCTGGTTGAACGTGCGGGTAACGGTAATGATGAGCAAGGCTCGATCACGGCCTTTTTTACCGTATTAACCGAAGGCGATGATCTACAAGATCCAATCGCCGATGCCTCACGAGCGATCCTCGATGGCCACGTTGTGTTGTCGCGTGAAATGGCAGATGCGGGTCATTATCCTGCGATTGACGTTGAGAAGTCCGTCAGCCGTGTAATGCCTCAAATCACCACCGAAGAACATGTTTTGATGTCGAAAGCCGTAAGACAAGTGCTTTCTATCTGTCGCAAGAACCAAGACTTGGTGTCGATTGGTGCTTACAAGCCGGGTACTGACCCTGCGATTGATAGCGCCTTCACCTTGAAGCCGAAGTTAGATGAGTACTTGCAGCAGAAGATGAAAGAAACAGTGCCATACGACATGTGCGTCAACATGTTGAAACATGTACTGGGTGGCTAACAGGTGATTAAGGTTAGTCATGGATAACGCATTAGAGTTTCTTCTCGACCAAGCAAAAGATCAAGAAAACCAAGCGGTATTAGCGCTTAACAAAGCGAATGCGGAGCTGCAAGGTTACTACGAACAGGTCGCACAGATTGAAAAGTATCGACTGGATTATTGCCAGCAACTTGTCGATAGAGGCAAGGCAGGGCTAACAGCCAGTCAATATGGGCATTTGAATCGCTTCTTAACTCAATTGGACGAAACGCTTTCTAAACAACGAGAAGCGGAGCATCACTTTAAAAACCAGGTCGATAACTGCCAGAACTACTGGATGGAACTGCGTAAAAAACGTAAGTCCTACGAGTGGTTGATGGAGAAGAAGCAGAAAGAAAAAGCCAAACTGCAGGATCAAAGAGAACAAAAGCAGATGGATGAGTTTTCAACTTTGCTCTACAGCCGAAAGAAGATGTGATCCTGAGCCACGAATCTTACTGGCGCTGTTCAGATGGTGATCAGCTGAGGTTTCTAGGCATGTTTCTTGCTCTGATTTATATAAAATTGCGCCTTGTGCCTGCCAAAGGTATGAAAAGCATCCGACTTTCTTTTTGTTACCTGTTTAGGGTGGCAAAGCTAGTAGATAGAGCTTGTATATATGAACGTTAGTCCTTCTTCAAATTCAGCGACCAACACAACGTCTTCGTTGTTGGATACCGGTTCTGCCGCTTCAAAGGTGGAGGAAAGCGGTGACTCAAAAGGTTTCTTTGAATCTTTCAAAGAAGCGCTCGGCTTTGAAGAAAGTGGTAGCAAAGCAACGGAAAAAGAAGCAGACAGCACTATAAAATCTGATGCTAAACAAGCCTCTACGGAAAATGAAGCTTCAGATGAAGCAAAGAAAACGAATTCAACAGCTGAGACTGCGGATGAGTCAAGCCAAGCACAAAGTAAGCAAGTGGCTTCAGACGTTGAGGGTGATCAAGCCACAGATAAAACTCCTGTAGAGGCTGTCTCTAGCTCAGAGTCGCAACTTAAAGCGAATTCAGCCGATGATACAGCTACCGCTAACAAGACGGGTGAGAAAGATGAGTTGCCTAACAACAACGGCTCGAAGGAACAGACAGCTCAACCGCAAGGTCAGCCTTCATCAGCGGTAAACGAACCGACTCAAGCATCGCAAGCGGCGGCTGCGATGAATGAGGGAAACAAGTTATTAGGTCAGTTGGATGAGGCAAATAAAACGCTGAATCAGACATCGAACGGCAAAGCCTTGCCACAGCAGTCTCAGTTAGAACCGTTTCAGGTCGAGCAAGCTCAAGGTAATACTCCAGAAGCTTCTGTTGCAGGCTTCGCAGTAGCAGGTGAAGTGGGTAAGCAACTACAGCAAACCAACTCAGCGAATCAAGGTAACGCGCTAGAAGTGGACTCTGAAATAGCTGTGTTGACTGGCGGAAAAGGCGTTTCGCAACTGACAGATGATGAAATTCGCCAGTTGATGGATAAAGGCGTTACTCCAGAGCAGATTGAAGCAAGCATGAGCCGAGAGCTCAGCCAGAAAAATGCGGCACAAGCAGAAGTTGCAGGGCAAAGCCAAGCCCTGTCTCCAGCCGATATTGAGTTGGCAAAACAGGTAGATGCACACACCAAAGCGCTCAATCAACTGAACGCTCAGATTGAGTCAAAACAGTCTGTTGTTGATGGTCTACTGCAGAAGCAGCAAAGTGGCGCAAGTTTGACAACAGATGAACAAGCGATGCTGGCTAAAACGACCGCTGAGTTAGACGTTTTGGATAAACAACTCGTAAACGTTCAGCAACAAGCAACGGCTTTATTGAGCGAAGCTCCGGGCGCAAACAATGCCTCTGCTGAGCCTGTTGCGATTGATTGGGATAATACAGATTCAAATGAAGCCAAAGCTTTAGCAGCGGCAGCTTCAACAGCAGCGGTTGCGACAGCTGCGCAGCAAACTACGGCACAAGCTGCAGCGCAATCTGCAAGTAATGCGGCTACCACTCATGCAGCGACGGATAAAGCAGCAATGTCGCATGCTAATAATACGCATGTAGCCCAACAGGCAGCTGCTCAACAAGCTAATGTCACAGCACAACAGCCACAAGCTGCGTTGGATCCGGCGTTAACCGCGCAAGGTGTGGCGCTGAATGCAGCACCTGCCGCGACAAAAGCGGGTTCAACAGATATGTTACTTAAGGCCGGTGCTGGTGCAGCTGCTCTTTCCGGTCTTGGCAAAGCCGGTGCTAAGGAAGATTCGAAAGACACCACATTTGCTCAGCAGATCGCTTCTGCGGCTGGCGTGCAAGGTGCAGCGAACGCAGGTTCGGCACCAACACGAGCCGAGATTCAAGCCGCTCAACAGGTACCGTTGCAGCTGACTAAAGAGCTAGCAAACGAACAGGTCGCTGAAAAAGTACAAATGATGATGTCTAAAAACCTTAAGAACTTAGACATTCGACTCGATCCACCAGAGCTGGGTCAGATGAAGATCCGCATGACCATGAATAATGACGTGGCGAACGTGCATTTTACGGTGAACAGCCAACAGGCGAGGGATGTGATTGAACAAACCTTACCTCGATTGAGGGAGATGCTTGCACAACAGGGTATGCAGCTTGCCGATTCATCCGTTCAACAGCAAAGTTCAGGTCAGGGGCAAGACAGATACAACAGTGGTGAGCAACAATCAGGCTCTAACCGCACAAATGATACCCAAGGTGATGAAAACCTTGATAGTGGCAGCAATCTTGAATTGAATGTCGCATCAAAGCGTGATGGAATTAGTTATTATGCCTAATATCAGGCTGAGCACATTTAGTTAATAGACAGAACCGTCAGTTAATCGAAAGAACAGGAAGTTAGAGTAAAGTATGGCAGAAGTACAAGATGCACCTAAAGGAAAGAGTAAGCTCCTTATTATCATTATAGCGGTCGTTGTCTTACTGCTTGGTATCGGTGGTGCGCTGTTCTTTTTCTTAGGCTCCGATGATAGTGCCTCAGAATCTCAGTCTCAGCCAGCCACAGCTGTGGTTGCAGCAGAGCCTGTTATGTATGTGAACATCCCTCAGCCCTTCTTGTTCAATGTAACTGGTGATAAAAAAGATCGCCTAGTTCAGATAAAAGCACAGCTGATGGTGCGTGGTAGCAAAAATGAAGACCTAGCACGTTACCACTCTCCACTAGTAGAGAGCACACTGCTCGCAACGTTCGCTTCGGCAACGGTTGACCAACTTCGCTCACCAACAGGGCGAGTGGAACTGCGTGATAAAGCGACAGAAGATATTAAAGCAAGTCTGGCTCAAGCTGTTGGCCAGCCTGTGATTGAAAAAGTGTTATTCACTGACTTCGTAATTCAATAGGTAATTTGTGACCGATTTATTAAGCCAAGACGAAATTGATGCGCTATTACACGGCGTTGATGATGTTGAAGAAGTTGAAGATGTCTTAGAGACCGACAATGACAGTGCGGTCAATTTTGACTTCTCCTCTCAAGATCGAATCGTCCGTGGTCGAATGCCGACCCTTGAACTTATTAACGAGCGCTTCGCACGTCATATGCGAATTAGCTTATTTAATATGTTGCGTAAAACGGCTGAAGTGTCGATCAACGGCGTACAGATGATGAAATTTGGTGAATACCAAAACACCCTGTACGTACCAACCAGTTTAAACATGGTGCGTTTTCGTCCCCTTAAAGGTACGGCGCTGATCACCATGGAAGCACGTCTTGTTTTTATCCTTGTAGAAAACTTCTTTGGTGGCGATGGGCGATTCCACGCCAAGATTGAAGGCCGTGAATTTACGCCGACGGAAAGACGTATTATCCAGCTTCTGCTGAAGATTGTATTTGAAGATTACAAAGAAGCTTGGTCACCAGTAATGGGGGTTGAGTTTGAATACTTGGATTCTGAAGTGAACCCGAGTATGGCGAACATTGTGAGTCCAACCGAAGTTATCGTTGTGAGCTCATTCCATATTGAAGTGGATGGCGGCGGTGGTGACTTCCACGTAGTCATGCCTTACTCGATGGTTGAGCCGATCCGTGAACTGCTTGATGCGGGTGTTCAATCAGACAAAATGGAAACCGATGTTCGTTGGAGCACAGCACTGCGTGATGAAATCATGGACGTGCCTGTTAACTTCCGCGTTAACCTTCTAGAGCAAGATATCTCACTACGTGACTTAATGGAGCTGCGCCCTGGTGATGTCATCCCGATGAACATGCCTGAGCACGCGACCATGTTCGTAGAAGAGTTACCGACCTACCGTGTAAAGATGGGACGCTCGGGTGAAAAACTCGCGGTACAGATTTCTGAAAAAATTCAAAGACCTCATGTGGTCAAAACTGATCTCGCTTTCCTAGGTAAAGACTTAATGTCTGAACTAGAAAATAGCGATGATAACGAATAGCAAAATAGATAAAAGTATAGGAATTGGTAATGGAACCTAGTGAAGATCAAAAGCTAGCAGACGAATGGGCTGCAGCACTTGGTGAAGACCCTTCTGCACCGTCAATTGATGTTGACGATGTGCTTGCGGCACCACTTGATGAGCTAACTGATTCATCGTCTCCGATTTCTGAAGACGAGCGCCGTAAGCTGGATACCATCATGGATATCCCTGTCACCATTTCTATGGAAGTTGGCCGCTCTCAGATCAGTATCCGCAACCTTCTGCAATTGAACCAAGGTTCGGTTGTAGAGTTAGACCGTATTGCTGGTGAGTCACTGGATGTGATGGTTAATGGTACTCTGATTGCTCACGGTGAAGTGGTTGTGGTGAACGACAAATTTGGTATTCGTTTGACCGACGTAATTAGCCAAACAGAACGTATTAAGAAGCTACGTTAATGCGCTTATCGTCTCTAAGGTTGACGAGTTTACCTCAAGGGCTGAAGAGCTTATCTCGAGCAATAGTTGGAGTAGGGCTGTTTGCTATTCCTTCTGTTGCCTTTGCAGCAACGCCACCTTCTCTTGATTTAGCGACCACTTTTGGGTCGCTAATTTTCGTTATAGCCTTCATTTTATTTATTGCTTGGTTGCTTAAGCGCATGCAAGTGCCAGCGATGTCCAATCAACAAGGTTTGGCGATTGTTAGGCAAATCCCTGTGGGCACAAAAGAGCGTATCGCTATTGTGCAAGCGGGCGATGAACAGTTCTTAGTGGGCATTACCACTCAATCTATTCAGCTGATCTCTAAGCTTGATAAACCTCTTACTCAGGAGATGCTGGAAAAAAGTACATTCTCAAGTCAGCTTTCCCAGCTCATGAAAAAAGATGCAAACAAATAACGGACTTTTGAACTCATCTTACTTTTACCAAGCCGGAGCTTTCCGAGCGGTGAAAGTGCTGCTGGTTCAGCTCACTCTTCTCTGTACCCTTTTGTTTAGTGTGTCGGTATTTGCACAGGCTGAAGACGGCACTGTTATTCCCACCAACACCGCGGGCTCAGAGTCGGTCACCATCAGCACGATGGAACAAGACCAAGCCAAATCGACCACTATGACCACCGGCAGCTTGACGGGCAGCGGGGGCGGCATTCCTGCTTTCACCATGACGACCAATGCTAACGGTGGTGAAGACTACTCGATCAACCTGCAAATTCTTGCGTTGATGACCATGCTTGGCTTCTTGCCGGCAATGGTTATTTTGATGACTTCATTCACCCGTATTGTCGTGGTGATGTCCATCCTGCGTCAGGCAATGGGTTTGCAACAAACGCCATCGAACCAAGTCATCATTGGTATCGCAATATTCTTGACCTTCTTCATCATGTCACCGGTAATCAATCAGGTGAATGAGCAGGCGGTCCAACCCTATTTGAATGAGCAGATAACCGCACGACAAGCATTTGATGTTGCCCAAGGGCCTATCAAATTATTCATGCTCAAGCAGACTCGAATTAAAGATCTGGAGACCTTTGTTGAAATTTCTGGGGCGGAAGTGACCAATCCTGAAGATGTTTCAATGGCAGTGTTGATTCCTGCGTTTATCACCTCTGAACTCAAAACCGCGTTCCAGATTGGCTTTATGCTGTTCTTGCCGTTTTTGATTATCGACTTGGTGGTGGCGTCGGTATTGATGGCGATGGGTATGATGATGTTGTCACCAATGATCGTATCGCTGCCGTTTAAGTTGATGCTGTTCGTTCTTGTTGATGGTTGGAACCTGATACTCTCCACACTCGCCGGCAGTTTTGCCTTGTAGCTGGGGGACATCATGAATCCTGAAATATTCGTAGAGTTGTTCCGAGACGCGCTTTGGATGGTGCTAATCATGGTTTGCGCCATCATTATTCCCAGCTTGCTGATCGGCTTGGTCGTAGCTATCTTCCAAGCAGCGACCTCGATCAACGAACAAACATTGAGTTTCCTGCCACGTTTGATCGTGACCTTATTAGCCTTGATGCTGTTTGCGCACTGGATGACTCAGATGATGATGGAGTTCTTTTTTGAACTCATCGAACGTTTACCTCAAGTTCTGTATTAAACCGATATGGAATACCCAACGAGCCTTGTACTAGAGTGGTTAGCCAATTATTTTTGGCCTTACACTCGCATCTCAGCCATGCTGATGGTGATGACGGTCACCGGTGCACGGTTTGTGTCGCCGCGTATTCGTCTGTATTTAGGTTTGGCAATCACCTTCGCAGTGATGCCTGCGATTCCCGCGGTTCCAAAAGATATTGAACTGCTCTCTTTCCAAGGCTTCCTAACTGTCTTTGAGCAAATTGTGATTGGTGTGGCGATGGGTTTTGTCACTCAGTTCATGATCCAAACTTTTGTAATGCTCGGTCAAATCCTTGGTATGCAATCGAGCTTGGGTTTCGCCTCTATGGTCGACCCAGCAAATGGACAGAACACGCCTGTATTGGGTCAGCTCTTCATGCTACTTGCGACTATGTTCTTCTTGGCGACCGATGGTCACTTGAAAATGTTGCAGCTGGTAGTATTCAGTTTTAAAACTCTGCCGATTGGCAGTGGCTCTCTGACCTCGGTCGATTTTCGAGAGCTGGCATTATGGCTCGGCATCATGTTCAAAGCGGCATTGGCGATGTCGCTATCGGGAATTATCGCATTGCTGACGATAAACCTGTCATTCGGTGTAATGACACGTGCCGCGCCTCAGCTAAATATCTTTTCTTTGGGTTTTGCATTTGCGCTACTCGTGGGTCTGTTACTTTGTTGGTACATCCTTGGCGGCTTGTATAGTCACTATGAGCTATTTTGGATGCAAGGCGAGCAACAGATATGTCGTCTAATCCGGTTAGATTGCTAGGAGACAGAAATGGCAGAGTCAGACGGTCAAGAACGCACAGAAGACGCCACGCCCAGACGCTTGCAACAGGCCAAAGAGAAAGGGCAGGTTGCAAGGTCAAAAGAGCTGGCGTCAGCATCGGTATTAATTGTCGGTGCCGTTGCACTAATGTGGTTTGGTGAATCGATGGCGAAGGCGCTGTTCGAGGCCATGCAACGCCTGTTTTCTTTAAGCCGCGATGAAATCTTTGATACCAACAAGCTTCTTGAAATCGCAGGTGGCGCATTGGTGAACTTGCTGTTTCCGCTGTTCTTAATTCTGATCACCTTGTTTATTGCGGCTGTTATTGGCGCAGCAGGGGTTGGCGGGATTAACTTCTCGATGCAAGCTGCGATGCCAAAGGCGTCTAAGCTTAATCCACTCAGTGGTATCAAGCGTATGTTTGGCCTGCAAAGCTGGGTTGAACTGATTAAATCGATTTTGAAAGTGGCGCTGGTATCGGGAATGGCGGTTTATCTGATTCAGGCCTCTCAACATGACTTAATGCAGCTGAGCATGGATGTTTATCCGCAGAATATCTTTCACGCCTTGGATATCTTGCTTAACTTTATTCTCTTGATCAGTTGTTCTCTGCTAATTGTGGTGGCCATCGATATTCCATTCCAGATCTGGCAACACGCCGATCAATTGAAGATGACCAAGCAAGAAGTGAAAGACGAATTCAAAGACACTGAGGGTAAGCCTGAAGTGAAAGGTCGAATTCGTATGTTGCAAAGAGAAGCCGCTCAGCGTCGTATGATGGCTGATGTTCCTCAAGCGGACGTGATTGTCACCAACCCGGAACACTTCTCGGTGGCTTTGCGCTATAAGCAGAATCAAGATAAAGCGCCAATTGTGGTTGCGAAGGGTGTTGATCACATGGCGATGAAGATCCGTGAAATCGCTCGAGAGCATGATATCTATATTGTTCCTGCACCACCGTTGGCGAGGGCGCTTTATCACACCACTGAGCTCGAACAACAAATTCCTGACGGTCTGTTTACCGCCGTCGCTCAAGTGCTTGCATATGTGTTCCAGCTAAAACAGTATCGAAAACGTGGTGGTGAGAGGCCAAAACTGCAAGATTCTAATATGCCGATCCCACCTGATTTACGCCATTAGATCAATTGCTTGAGCTCAGCCTTATGAAGCTTGATAATAGAGGCATTAATTAGCTTCTGTTTGCCATCAAAGCGCTGATAAATTGACGTTCGATATTGGTACAGTGTTTGCTATATCAATCCCGAACATTATAAGCCGGTCATGGTAAACCTGATCACTATAAACCTTGTTGCTAATAACGTTGGCAACATAGCTTAGCCCTGAGCCCGACTTGTTGGCGAGAGGCGACAAACATAGCGAAACTATCTAGATTTATGAAATTCTCCCTGCCTTTTGCGGACAAGCTACCAAAAATCCCTAACCGTGCCATGCCTGCAATTGGTGCACCTGTTATGGTACTTGCCACGCTGGCGATGGTGGTGTTGCCGATTCCTGCGTTCTTGCTGGATATGTTCTTCACCTTCAACATCGCACTCGCTATGGTTGTGCTGCTGGTTTCCGTATATACACGAAGACCTTTAGATTTCGCCGCTTTCCCGACCGTTCTTCTGATTGCGACTTTGCTTCGATTGGCGTTGAACGTTGCATCTACTCGTGTGGTTCTACTGCACGGTCACGAAGGTGGCGATGCGGCGGGTAACGTGATTGAAGCCTTCGGTAACGTGGTTATCGGTGGTAACTACGCGGTTGGTTTAGTGGTGTTTTTGATCTTAATGATCATCAACTTCATGGTTGTTACCAAAGGTGCAGGCCGTATCTCGGAAGTAAGTGCGCGTTTCACCTTGGATGCATTACCGGGTAAACAAATGGCAATCGATGCCGATTTGAATGCGGGTTTGATCGACCAAGAACAGGCGCGTCTGCGACGTTTTGAAGTTACCAAAGAGGCCGACTTCTACGGTTCGATGGATGGTGCTTCGAAGTTCGTTAAAGGTGATGCGATAGCGGGTATTTTGATCCTGTTCATCAACATCATTGGTGGCTTGAGCATAGGTATGGCTCAATTTGATTTAGGTTTCGGTGAAGCTATCGAGATCTACACGCTACTGACTATCGGTGATGGTCTGGTTGCACAAATTCCATCTCTATTACTGTCTATCGCTGCAGCGATGATGGTAACGCGTCAAAATACCGATGAAGACATGGGCCAACAGCTCATCTTCCAGATGTTCGACAATCCAAAAGCCTTGATGATCACAGCGGCGATTCTCGGTGTGATGGGTATTGTTCCGGGCATGCCACACTTCTCGTTCTTGAGCCTCGCTGCCATTGCTGGGGGGTCGGCTTATTACATCGATAAGAAACAGAAGAAGAAGGCATTGGAGCCGAACCTCCCTGCAGCTGTTGAAGCCAGTGGCGAGACAGGTTCGCAACAAGAGCTCTCTTGGGATGACGTTCAACCTGTTGATATTATTGGCCTAGAAGTGGGCTATCGCTTGATTCCTCTGGTAGATAGAGATCAAGGCGGGGAACTACTAGAGCGCGTTAAAGGTGTGCGTAAGAAGTTGTCTCAAGATTTCGGCTTCTTGATCCCGGCGGTACACATACGTGACAACTTAGAACTGACACCAAACAGCTACCGAATCACCTTAATGGGTGTTGCGGTAGGTGAGGCTGAGATAAAGCCGGATATGGAACTCGCGATTAACCCGGGCCAAGTGTATGGAATGATCGACGGTGAGCCGACTATCGATCCAGCGTTTGGTTTAGAAGCGGTATGGATTCGTGAGGAGCAACGTGAACATGCTCAGGCTCTCGGCTACACCGTAGTTGATTCGTCGACCGTGTTAGCAACCCACCTCAGCCAGCTGCTTACTAACAATGCATCGCAGCTCATTGGACACGAAGAGGTTCAGAACCTACTTGAGATGCTTAGCCGCTCAACTCCTAAGTTGGTTGAAGGCTTTGTACCGGATCAACTGCAGCTTGGTGTGGTCGTGAAAGTGCTACAAAATCTGCTTAATGAAGCGATCCCAATCCGTGATATCCGAACTATAGTCCAAACTTTGTCGGAGTACTCGAGCAAGAGTCAAGAACCTGACATATTAACGGCGGCAGTTCGTATCTCATTGAAACGACTAATTGTTCAGGAAATCAATGGGATAGAGCCAGAGTTACCTGTAATAACCCTAATTCCTGAGCTGGAACAAATCTTGCATCAAACCATGCAGGCATCCGGCGGAGAATCTGCTGGTATTGAACCTGGTTTAGCGGAACGTTTACAGACCTCTCTTAGCCAAGCGACTCAAGAGCAAGAGCTAAAAGGGGAGCCTGCAGTGCTACTGACTTCAGGCGTGTTACGTTCGACTCTAGCTAAGTTCGTGAAGAACACGATCCCAAGCTTGAGAGTGCTGTCTTACCAAGAAATACCGGATGAAAAGCAGATACGTATAGTACAAGCTGTTGGTAATTAAGCCGCCTAATTAGAACGGACGATCGAATTGAAAATTAAACGATTTTTTGCAAAAGACATGCGAACTGCTCTGCTCCAAGTGAAAGAAGAACTTGGTTCGGACGCTGTGATCATGTCTAACAAAAAGGTCGCAGGTGGCGTGGAAATTGTTGCCGCTATTGATGGCGAATCTAGCCCGTCAACAGCGAGCCCAAGACTCAACAAACCTCAGCAGCCTGCGCATAGCCAATACACGCAAATGGCCGCTCCTTCAGCTCCGGCAGGACGTCGCGAATTAGATGATGACAAGGTAAGCCTTCAGTCAAATTCTGAAGGTGGACGCTCAATGACTAAGCGCTTTGCAAACATGCTTAAGCAATACAGTCATAGTACGGACGATGAACCTCAGCACCGCGCTGAAAACGAAGACTCTCTTTCTGCGTTACTTAATCGCCAACCTAGTAATAGCCACTTGTCGCACAACAGCCAGCCATCGAGCGGTAGTCTAGATTCAGCATTTGCTCGCGAAACCGGTCTTTCTAAATTGATTGCTGAAGATCGCCGAGTTGAGCGCCCAGCGCCTCGCTTGGATCCGACTCGCTATGATCGCGGTCGTGACAGTGGTCAATCCAAAGGCTCTGATACTGAAATGGAAACGATGCGCGAAGAGATGACCTCAATTCGCCGTCTGTTAGAGCATCAAGTGTCAGGACTGATGTGGCAAGAAGTTGAGCGTCGCGAACCGCTGAGAGCCATGCTTATCAAGCGTCTTGAACGTATGGGCGTGTCAGCAGAGCTTGCTGATCAGATGGCTTGTTACATTCCAGAAGATACCAAACCAGCTCGTGCATGGAAGGCGTTGTTAGCCTTGGTTGCTGACCAGATCTCCGTGACACAGAAAGATATTTTAAAACGCGGCGGAATTGTGGCTCTACTTGGCCCAACCGGCGTGGGTAAAACGACGACGGTTGCAAAGCTTGCGGCTCGCGCTGCCATGGAATATGGCGCAGACAACGTAGCACTTGTGACAACAGATACATATCGCATAGGTGCACATGAGCAGTTATCGATTTATGGTCGAATTATGGGTTGTCCTGTAAGAGTTGCTAAAGATTCTAGCGAACTGGCCGATGTAATATATCAGTTACGTAATCGTCGCCTGATTCTGGTCGATACTGCAGGTATGGGACAACGAGATGTTCGCCTATCTGAGCAGTTAGACACATTGATGCAAGAGAGTGGTTCCGTTATCAATAGCTACCTTGTTTTGCCAGCTACAGCGCAACGCAAAGTACTACAAGAAACAATTGAACACTTTAGAAGAATCCCGTTGTCGGGATGCATCATGACTAAATTGGATGAATCCCTCAGTCTTGGTGAATTCATCAGTGTCGTAATACAAAATGCATTACCAGTTGCTTACATAGCAAATGGTCAACGAGTTCCTGAAGATATCGTTATAGCTCAACCAAAGTACATGATTGCTAAGGCAAATGAGCTGTTAGAGAAATCTACAGAGAATGAACCTCATTACTGGAATAGCGATTCTGAAGGGCTCTAGGCGGCGGATAAATATGAATGAAAATATGATACACGATCAAGCTAGCGGCCTCCGTCGCTTAACCAAGCCTTCAATCACCAAAGTTATTGCGGTAACGGGCGGTAAAGGTGGCGTTGGTAAATCTAATGTGACGTTAGGTATGGCTATTTGTATGGCGCGCCAAGGTAAAAAAGTCATGGTGCTTGATGCCGACTTAGGCCTTGCAAACGTCGATATCATGCTGGGTATTCGCTCTAAGCGAAACCTTGGACATGTGTTAGCGGGTGAGTGTGAACTCAAAGATGCGATTGTTGAAGGTCCGCACGGAATTAAAATTATTCCAGCGACTTCAGGCACTCAGAGCATGACAGAGCTATCGCACGCACAACACGCTGGTTTGATTCGCGCATTTGGTACACTCGAAGACGAAATGGACATCTTGCTAGTAGATACCGCGGCTGGTATCTCGGACATGGTGATCAGTTTCTCAAGAGCGGCGCAAGATGTAGTGGTCGTGGTATGTGACGAACCTACCTCAATCACAGATGCATATGCGTTGATTAAGCTTTTGAGCAGAGAGCACCAAGTTCAGCGATTTAAAGTTGTCGCAAATATGGTCAGAAGCTACCGCGAAGGCCGAGAATTATTTGCAAAATTGACTTTGGTCACAGAGCGCTTCTTGAATGTGAGCCTCGAACTCGTAGCATGTATTCCTTTAGATGATAAAGTACGTCAATCAGTCAAGAGACAGAAAATCGTAGTCGACGCGTTTCCTCGCTCTCCAGCTGCGTTGGCAATCAGCTCATTGGCAAATAAAGCATTGACCTGGCCAATACCAAAAACACCAAGTGGACACTTGGAGTTCTTTGTTGAAAGGCTGCTGAACCGTACTGAATTTGTAGAGGAACCATTTGGTGAATAAAGCGCTTACCTACGACCAACACGCTAATCACAATAGCCAACAGGCTTTTTTTGAGAAGTACTCTGTGTTGGTTAAACGTATCGCTCATCACTTGTTGGGGCGATTACCGCCTAATGTATTGGTTGATGACTTGATTCAAGCTGGCATGATCGGCTTGATTGAAGCGCAACAAAACTATGATGGTACCAAAGGCGCAAGCTTTGAGACGTATGCCGGTATTCGAATCCGTGGCGCAATGTTGGATGACATTCGCCGAGGAGATTGGGTGCCGAGATCGGTTCATAAAAACAATCGAGAAATCAGCAGTGCAATTGCGGAATTAGAGAGCACTCTCAACCGCGACCCAAGCGATGCCGAAGTGGCAAAGCACATGGGACTCAGTTTAGAGCAGTATCATAGTGCTTTAACTGATATTAATTGCTCAAGACTGGTCGGGATCGAAGATTTAGGCGTCTCAGATGATGTAATATCTCCGAATGAAGACTCTCAAGATAACGCGCCTTTTCAAGGGGTTGCTGATGAGTCATTCCGCCAAGCTTTGATCGATTCGATAAAACAGCTTCCGGAAAGAGAAGGCTTAGTGCTTTCGCTTTATTACGACGAAGAACTCAATTTAAAAGAGATTGGGGAAGTATTAGGTGTCAGCGAGTCTCGTGTCAGCCAAATATTGAGCCAATCTATGCAGCGTTTACGCACTAAGTTAAGTGCTTGGACACAGAACGACTAACAACACTGATTTTTATTCAGTGGAGGCTAATTTGAACAAAAACATGAAAATTCTCATTGTTGATGATTTTTCAACGATGCGCCGAATTGTTAAAAACCTACTTCGCGACCTAGGCTTCAACAACACACAAGAAGCAGACGATGGCTTGACCGCGTTACCTATGCTGAAAAAAGGCGAATTTGATTTCGTGGTAACTGACTGGAACATGCCGGGCATGCAAGGTATCGACCTGCTAAAACACATTCGTGCAGACGCTGAACTTAAGCACCTTCCAGTGCTAATGATCACGGCAGAAGCGAAGCGTGAGCAGATCATCGAAGCTGCGCAAGCGGGTGTTAATGGTTACATTGTGAAGCCTTTCACTGCCGCAACTCTTAAAGAGAAACTAGATAAGATTTTTGAGCGCTTATAAGCATTAAAAATAACCTGTTTTAGGCGCTTCTAGAGAGACATTAACTTTTTAGTTTCCCGTTTTTCTCAAACGTTGAAGCGTCACAAATATGCGGAGTAAGGCCGAACTCAGGATGATTTCATTAGAACAAGCAAAAAAATTAGTAGAGCTGCTTGAAAACGATGAGCAGCAAGATGCTGATTCTCTTGTTAGAAGCATTTATGAAGACAACTTTAGTCTTCAAGACAATCCAATGCTTCAAGAAATAGGTAGTCTGACTCGCGACCTCCATGACTCTTTGACACAATTCAACTTTGACGAGCGCATTAGCGTTATCGCAAATGATGAAATCCCTGATGCAAGGGATCGCCTTCAGTATGTCATTGATAAAACGGAAGTGGCGGCAAATAAAACGATGGACGCTGTCGATCGCTGTATGCCAATCGCAGACAACCTACACGAGTGTTTACTTCAAGTAAGGCCTCAATGGAATGAACTGATGCATGGCCGCATTGAGCTGGCGCAATTTAAAGCTTTATGTCACCGCATTGATGGATTGCTTGTCCAAGTAGAGGGCGATAGTACCGAACTACGTGGGCAACTGACTGAAATCTTGATGGCTCAGGATTTCCAAGATTTAACTGGGCAGATTATTAGCAAAGTTATTACCTTGGTGAATGAGGTTGAAGGGCGCTTGGTTGAGATTCTCACCGTATTTGGTGCGAATCAGATTGAGCCAACTCCGAAATCAGAGAAGAAAGCATCGATTGCTCCAGAAGGACCAATCATGAATCCAGAAGAGCGCGAAGACGCTGTTGCTTCTCAAGATGAAGTCGACGATTTGTTATCCAGTCTTGGATTTTAAAGGTAACGTATGAGCTACGATTTAGACGAAGATATTCTTCAGGACTTTTTAGTCGAAGCAGGAGAGATCCTTGAGCTTCTATCAGAGCAGCTGGTAGAACTTGAGAATAACCCTGACGACAAAGACCTATTAAATGCTATTTTCCGTGGTTTCCATACAGTAAAAGGTGGTGCTGGTTTCCTAGCATTAACTGAGCTGGTGGATACTTGTCATGGTGCCGAGAATGTGTTCGACATTCTACGCAATGGCCAACGCAGCGTAACATCAGGTTTGATGGATACTATGCTGCAGGCTCTAGATACTGTTAATACACAGTTCCAAGCCGTGCAAGATCAGGAACCTTTAGTACCAGCAGATCAAGCATTATTGGATGAGCTTCACCGTCTCTGTAAACCAGAGTCTGCGGATGAAGTTGCACCGGTAGAAGCGCCTGCACCTGTTATCCCTGAGCCTATCGCTGTTGAACCTGAACCGGTCGTAGAAAGCCCAAGCATCAGTGCCTCTTCAGTAGACGATATCTCTGAAGATGAATTTGAGCGCCTGCTTGATGAACTTCATGGTAAAGGTGGTTCACCAACGTCATCTGCGGCTCCAACACCGCCGCCAGCACCAGCTGCACCACAACCTGTGGTTGATAGTGGTGATATCACTGACGACGAATTCGAAAAGTTATTGGACGAACTGCATGGCGCGGGTAACAGCCCGACAAGTGCGGGTTCGACGCCGCCTCCACCGCCTCCACCGCCAGCTCCTCCTGTTGCTCCAGTTTCGGCGATGTCTGAAGGCGATGACCTGATGACAGACGAAGAGTTTGAGAAGTTACTTGACCAATTACATGGTTCAGGTAACGGTCCATCGGCTGAAGAGCTTGATGCAGCAACTAAGCCAGCAGAAGCGAAACCAGTGGCACCACAAGCTGCACCTAAGCCGCAACCAGCGGCACCAGTAGCAGTTAAAGCTGAACCTACACCAAGTGCACCTGCGAAAGCGGAAGTAAAAGCGCCTGCTAAAAAGCAACAAGCCGAAGCGACCGTTCGTGTTGATACCTCTACGCTGGATACCATTATGAACATGGTTGGCGAATTGGTATTGGTTCGTAACCGATTGGTTAGCCTTGGTTTAAACAGCAACGACGAAGAAATGTCGAAAGCTGTTTCTAACCTAGATGTTGTTACTGCAGACCTACAAGGTGCGGTAATGAAGACTCGTATGCAACCGATCAAGAAAGTATTTGGTCGTTTCCCTCGAGTTGTCCGTGACCTTGCTCGTAGCCTGAAAAAAGACATCGTTCTTGAGATGCGCGGTGAAGAGACGGACCTAGATAAAAACTTAGTAGAAGCACTTGCTGATCCACTGATTCACTTGGTGAGAAACTCAGTTGACCATGGTATTGAAATGCCGGAAGACCGCGTAATGGCGGGTAAATCAAGAACCGGTAAAGTGATTTTGTCTGCCTCTCAAGAGGGTGATCACATTGAACTGGCTATCGTTGATGACGGTGGTGGCATGGACCCTGATAAGCTTCGTGCTATCGCGGTCAAGCGTGGTCTGATGGATGAAGATGCTGCTTCTCGTTTATCAAACAAAGAGTGTTTCAACCTAATTTTCGCACCAGGCTTCTCAAGTAAAGAGCAGATCTCTGATATCTCTGGTCGTGGTGTAGGTATGGACGTTGTGAAAACAGCGATCAACACACTGAATGGCTCAATTGATATCGATTCTGAAATGGGACAAGGCACCAAGATTACGATCAAGGTTCCACTGACACTAGCGATTCTACCTACATTGATGGTTGGTGTTTCTGGTCACCCATTTGCGCTGCCTTTGGCTTCGGTTAACGAAATTTTCCACCTAGATTTAAGTCGCACTAACGTGGTTGATGGCCAGTTGACCATCATCGTTCGCGACAAATCGATTCCACTGTTCTACTTGCAGAACTGGCTTGCACCTAAAGCTGGCGATGTTGAGCTACGTAAAGGACATGGTCATGTGGTTATCGTACAACTAGGTAGCCAGCGTGTTGGTTTTGTTGTTGATACGCTTATCGGTCAGGAAGAAGTGGTTATTAAACCGCTTGATAAACTGTTGCAAGGTACGCCAGGCATGGCAGGTGCAACAATTACAAGTGATGGTCACATTGCATTGATTCTAGATGTGCCTGACTTGTTGAAGCAGTACGCAGCTGCGTCAAGAATTTAATTTAAGGATAAATATGGCGATTAAAGTATTAGTCGTTGATGATTCGAGCTTTTTTCGTCGTCGAGTAAGCGAGATCATCAATTCAGAGGCTCGCCTAGAAGTCATCGATGTTGCGGTAAATGGTAAGGAAGCGGTAGAGAAAGCGAAACAGCTAAGACCTGACGTAATTACCATGGACATCGAAATGCCTGTCATGGACGGTATCACTGCCGTTCGTGAAATTATGGCGGCGTCTCCAACGCCTATTTTGATGTTTTCATCGCTAACGCATGATGGTGCTAAAGCGACATTAGATGCTCTAGATGCAGGTGCTTTAGATTTCCTACCTAAGAAGTTCGAAGACATCGCACGTAACCGCGATGATGCCGTTGCGTTACTTCAACAGCGTGTGATTCAGATTGCGGCTAAACGTGCTTTCATGCGTCGTGCACCAATTGCACCGAGAGTGGCAGCAACAGCGTCAACATCAACGCCATTGCGCCAACCGGTTACTAATGCTGCTCCAGCCGCTAGACCTGCTGCAGCAACTGCTGCGAAGTTCAGAGCCTCGGGCAAAAAGTATCAATTAACTGCCATTGGCACATCGACTGGCGGCCCTGTTGCGCTACAGAAGATTTTAACGCGCATCCCTGCGAACTACCCGCACCCGATTGTGCTAGTTCAGCATATGCCTGCAACCTTCACTGCGGCATTTGCTAGTCGCCTGAACACCTTGTGTAAGATCGAAGTTCGCGAAGCTCAAGACGGAGACGTGTTGAAGCCTGGTGTTGCTTACCTTGCTCCGGGTGGTAAGCAGATGATGGTTGATGGTCGTGCAGGTTCGGCTCGCCTAAGAATTATTGATGGCGGCGATCGCATGAATTACAAACCATGTGTTGATGTGACTTTCGGTTCTGCAGCTAAGATCTACGGCGACAAAGTGTTGTCTATGATATTGACTGGCATGGGCGCAGATGGTCGTGAAGGTTCACGCATGTTGAAAACTGCGGGCTCGACTGTCTGGGCGCAAGATGAAGATAGCTGTGTTGTATATGGTATGCCTCAAGCTGTAGCAAAAGCTGGCATTTCTACTGAAGACCTACCTCTGGACCGCATCGCGGAACGGATCTTGGTTGAAGTTGGGTTAGCTTAGGTAAATCGCGATGATTGTTTGGAGTGTTGCAAACCAAAAAGGTGGTGTTGGTAAAACAACCACGACTGTGACCATAGCAGGCCTGCTTGCTCTAAAAGGGCACCGTGTGTTGCTGGTTGATACGGACCCACATGCATCACTGACCACCTATCTGGGGTACGACTCAGATACGGTGGAGTCTAGCTTGTTCGATCTGTTTCAGCTTAGTGAGTTTTCTGCGCAGACGGTTAGACCACTGACGTTACAAACCGAAGTTGAAGGCATCGATATCATTCCAGCACATATGTCACTGGCAACACTTGATCGTGTGATGGGAAATCGAAGCGGCATGGGATTAATCTTGAAGCGTGCTTTGGCCGCGTTGAAAGACGATTACGACTATGTGTTGATCGACTGTCCGCCAATTCTTGGTGTGATGATGGTGAATGCCTTAGCGGCGAGTGATCGTATTTTGATTCCGGTACAGACCGAGTTTCTGGCAATGAAAGGTTTAGAGCGCATGATTCGCACGCTAACCATTATGCAGAAGTCTCGTAAAACACCATTTAAGGCGACGATTGTACCTACCATGTACGACAAACGAACCAAGGCATCGCTGCAAACTCTCACGCAGCTGAAAGATGATTATCCAAACCAAGTTTGGACATCAGCTGTACCGATTGATACCAAGTTTAGAGATGCAAGCTTAAAGCGTTTGCCAGCCTCTCACTTTGCGTCGGGTAGCCGAGGTGTATTTGCTTATAAACAGCTGCTTATTTATCTCGAAAGGTTGGCGATAAATGAGCGAAAATAAAGATTCAACAATAGCGCGCCCAGGTCTATCGAGTGAACAAGCACTGGATGATTATTTTACTGCGCTATTAGGTGATGAAAGCTTTGAAACTGAAGAGTTTTTAGTTGACGAGTCTGATGATGAATCACACTCTGAAGAGCCAGAGCCAGAGCCAGAGCCAGAGCCAGAGCCAGAGCCAGAGCCAGAGCCAGCGCGTCAATTAGCGAGTCATCATTCAAGCTATGCCGAAATACGTGCAGCTGAGTTTGAAGTACCTAATCTAGAGGACGTTCAGAAGCTACTGAGTCGGTTAGAGGCAACCAATGTTGTTGAGGACCTGAACCTCGATGAACTGATGGACCAGAACACGCAGAAGATCGCTCAGCAAGCAGACATGCAAATGTTTGATGCAGCGGTCGAGTCGGTTCAAGTCTCATTAGAGCCAGAGATTCAAGACTGGAATCTTCCGGAACCAGATTTATCGATAGCGGTAGAACCTCAAGCGGAACTGCAGCCAATCGAAGAACCAACAACAGAAGCTGAGCTTCTAGTCGTTGAGCAGCAAGTCTCTGAAATCGAAGCCGATGCTCCTGACATTGAGTCCGCGACTGAGCCAGAAACACAGGCGGGTGGTGCAGGGCAGTTTACTTCTTGGGAAAGCACGGCTCGAACTGAAGACTTCCAGGTTTTGTATTTCGATGTCAATGGTGTGACCTTCGCGGTACCGCTAGACGAACTGGGTGGAATCCACCGCCTCGAAGAGGTCAATCATATTATTGGCAAACCATCTTGGTACTTGGGGTTACAAACCAACCGAGACAGCCAGTTAGATGTGGTCGACACCGCAAAATGGGTGATGGCTGAGAAGTTAGCCAGTGACGAATACAAAGAAAACTATCAATATATAGTGATGCTTGGAGAAAGCTTATGGGGGCTTGCAAGCACTGAGCTTAAAGGCACCGAGCTGCTGAATACTGACAAAGTACGTTGGCGAGAAATGGCAGGAAAACGCCCATGGCTCGCTGGTATGGTAAAAGAAAAAATGTGTGCTTTGATCCATGTCGAAGCATTAATCGCCATGCTAAATGCAGGGCTAGATGTAAAAGCATTGAGCTAGTACCACGACTGGTACAACAAAAGCATCAAGTTAATAATAGTGGTCGGTAACGACGGCAAGAGGATTATCTATGTCTCAAATGAGTGAAGTTGAAGTAAGAAAAGATCAAACGAATGACGAAGTACTTCAATGGGTAACATTCCAGCTAGAAGAAGAAACTTACGGCATCAATGTAATGCAAGTTCGTGAAGTACTGCGTTACAGTGAGATCGCTCCGGTACCAGGTGCTCCTGACTACGTGCTAGGTATTATTAACCTACGTGGTAACGTTGTTACTGTTATCGACACTCGCTCTCGGTTTGGTTTGATGCAAGGTGAAATCACGGATAACACTCGTATCATCGTTATTGAATCTGAGCGTCAAGTTATTGGCATCCTGGTTGATAGCGTTGCTGAAGTGGTTTACCTACGTTCTTCTGAAATCGATACAACACCAAGTGTTGGTACTGATGAAAGCGCGAAGTTCATCCAGGGCGTTAGCAACCGTGATGGCAAGCTGCTTATCTTAGTAGCTCTAAACAAACTACTAAGCGAAGACGAATGGGATGAGATGGCTCACCTATAATGTTTGAAGCGCTTCCTTTAAGCCCTGCTGCGCTGATTGCTGGAGTTGGGGTTTTTACGTTATTCATCGTGGTTTTGATTAGCAAAGTAAAAAGTGCGATTCAAAAGCAATTGGATCAGTCACGTCTGCAAGTCCGAAACTTGGACAAAGAGCTACAAAAGTCGAGTAAGCAATTGCTAGAAGTTCGCTCTGTTGTGGTTGGTCTTGGCCAGAAAGTGACTGAACAACAAGATCTAATCAAACACCTGAATGAACGTATTGTCGAGCTGGAACATGCGGATACCGATGGACGTTTGTACACTCGTGCAACGAAAATGGTTCAGCTTGGCGCTGGGATTAACGAGTTAATTGAAGAATGTGAATTACCTAAAGCTGAAGCTGAGCTGATGATGTCTCTGCAAAACAAGCTTGCCGGTAAAGAGAAAATTCCTTCATTACGAAGCGACCCTTCCTCGTTTGATGAGCATCCCACCGCCTCTCGTGATCGCAGGGATCCACCTCGACGCCGTTAAATTGAGCGCTACTCGTGATAAACACATTCTGTTTGTTACACACTCCTCTAAAAAGAAGCTTCGGCTTCTTTTTTTGTGCTTGAGTAACTGTTTATAGAACGATGTTTATAAGTGCTTGTTAGTATTGCAATATCTCATTTTTGGTCAAAATGTGTAAATTGTGATGCAGTAGTAACAGTTTCTTACCGACTTTGTTCTACTGAAAACGCCTAGTCCTGTTTTGTCACCATATTGGTGTGCTACTATACCCCTCTCATTACTCGACTAAATTTACCTATGCTAGAAGTCTCAAATTTAACTGCTATTCGTGACGAAAGGGTTCTGTTTGAATCGTTGTCTTTTCAATTGAAGCCAGGAGAACTGGTTCAAGTTGAAGGTCGAAACGGTACAGGAAAAACGACACTCCTTAGGATTATCACTGGTTTAGGTGATCGTGACGAAGGCACTATCTCTTGGGATGGCGAGCCAATTGAATCTAGTCGAGATGTGTATCATCAAAATCTGCTTTTTCTTGGTCATCAAACTGGCGTAAAGCGCGAGCTTAGCGCTTATGAGAACCTGAGTTTCTACCAGTCAATTCATTGTGGCGAAACGAATAAGGAAGAGCTTTATCAAGCGCTTGCTCAGGTAGGGCTAGCAGGCCGAGAGGATGTGCCTGCGGGGCAATTGTCTGCTGGCCAACAGCGTCGTGTAGCTTTAGCTCGTCTTTGGTTGAGTAAGCAGATGTTATGGATTCTCGATGAACCGTTGACTGCGATTGATAAGCAGGGCGTTAAGGTTCTAGAATCGCTTTTTTCTCAGCATGCGGATAACGGTGGGATTGTGCTACTCACTACCCACCAAGATATGTTTGCTGATAGCCCGAAACTAAGAAAAATAAAATTGGGTGAGTAATATGATCTCTTCAATGACCACGATTATCCGACGTGAGCTGCTTATCGCTTTTCGACGCCAGGCGGATATCTTTAACCCGCTGTGGTTCTTCATTATTGTTATCACGCTTTTTCCTCTGAGCATTGGTCCTGAGCCAAACCTACTTGCACGTATTGCTGCGGGTATTGTTTGGGTGGCCGCATTGCTCTCTGCATTGCTCTCTCTTGAGCGCCTATTTCGTGATGATTTTCAAGATGGTGCCCTTGAACAGATGATGCTGATGCCCATCCCGTTGCAGTTGGTAGTATTGTCCAAGGTCATAGCACACTGGTTATTGACCGGGTTACCATTAATTTTAATTAGCCCACTGTTGGCTGTTTTGTTGTCATTGGATTTTGACACTTGGCTCTCTGTTGTGATGACTTTGCTTGTCGGAACGCCTGCCTTGAGCTTTATCGGGGCGATTGGTGTTGCTTTGACGGTTGGGTTACAGAAGGGCGGGGTGTTACTGAGCCTGCTAATTTTGCCGCTGTACATCCCTATTTTGATTTTCGCAACGTCAGCGATTGACGCTGCCGCGTTGGGCGTTGCATACAATGGTCAGTTAGCGATTCTCGGCGCCATGTTGATGGGCGCGATGACGCTAACTCCTTTTGCGATCAGTGCCGCACTTCGCGTGAGTGTGAACTGATAACGGTACCAGTATCGTATAGCTAAAGTGAACCAAAGTGTTCGATGAGACTCATAGAGTCAGCAAAACAGAAAGCAGAACAAATATATTATTATAATTATAGCTTTAGTAGCTGTAAGCAATATGAAGTAAGAGTGAGATTACAACATGTGGAAATGGCTCCATCCCTATGCCAAAGCAGAAACGTCATACCAGCTTGCTGGTAAACTTCTGCCGTGGTTCTCAATCCTAGCACTATTGTGTCTATCCGTTGGTACGGTGTGGGGCCTTGCGTTTGCGCCCTCTGATTATCAACAGGGTGATAGTTTCCGAATTATCTACATTCACGTTCCTTCTGCCATTTGGTCGATGGGCGTATATATGTCGATGGCGATCGCTGCATTCATTGGATTGGTATGGCAGGTAAGACTATCTGACATGGCGGCATTGGCGATGGCACCAATCGGAGCTGTGTTTACCTTTATCGCACTACTGACTGGTGCAGTTTGGGGTAAGCCAATGTGGGGCGCTTGGTGGGTTTGGGATGCACGCCTAACCTCAGAGTTGATTCTTCTATTCCTATACCTAGGTGTAATTGCACTGCACCACGCGTTTGATGACCAAAAAACAGCAGCAAAAGCGGCTGGTATTTTGGCTATCGTCGGCGTGATTAACCTCCCTATTATTCACTTCTCGGTAGAGTGGTGGAACACACTTCATCAAGGTGCGACGATCACTAAGTTCGCAAAACCTTCGATTTCAAGTGACATGTTATGGCCGCTTCTTCTTAACATCTTCGGCTTCGCTTTTTTCTTTGGCGCTTTGACTATGATTCGTTTCCGTAACGAAATCATCAGCAAAGAAAGTCATCGTCCATGGGTTCGTAAGCTTGCGGCTGATAAAGCGTAGTAGGGTAGGTAATTATGTATTTTGAATCTTTGAGTGATTTCTTTGCCATGGGTGGTTACGCCTCATACGTATGGAGTGCATTTGGAATCACATTTCTCTCGATGATCATCTTACTCGTGGTAAGCGTTCGTCGTGGTAAGCAATTACTAACTGAAGTACAAGCTAAGGTTGACCGTCAAGCTCGTATCGATGCAGCAAAAAATATGGAGAACACTCTATGAACCCAAGACGCAAAAAGAGGCTGGGCATTGTCTTAGCGATCTTTTTTGGTATCAGTGCAACTGTTGGATTGATTGTTTATGCACTTAACCAGAACATGGATCTGTTCTACACACCAACTGAACTTGTTAATGGTAAAGATGGTAAGAAACCTGAAGTTGGTCAACGCCTACGCATTGGTGGCATGGTTGTCGTTGGTTCTGTGAGCCGTGATAACGAATCATTGCGAGTTAGCTTCGATTTAGCTGATGTCGGCCCTAAAGTAACAATCTTATACGATGGTATCCTTCCTGATCTTTTCCGTGAAGGCCAAGGTATTGTTGCTCAAGGTGTCTTAAAAGACGCAACGACAATCGAAGCGTTTGAGGTGTTGGCAAAGCACGATGAAGAGTACATGCCTTCTGAAGTTGCGGAAGCAATGAAGAAAACACATGAGCCTTTGCAATACACGACTGAACAAAAAGAAGGAAAAGCTCAATGATAGCCGAGATCGGCCATTTTGCGATGATCCTGTCCTTGGGACTTGCATTGCTGCTAAGCGTGCTCCCACTGTATGGAGCCGCTCGAAATAACACATTACTGATGAACAGCGCACGACCTTTGTCGTGGGGCATGTTCGGATTCTTAGCGATTTCGTTTTTTATCTTGTGTTACGCGTTTTACACAAATGATTTTACGATTCAATACGTTGCAAGTAACTCAAACAGCCAACTACCTTGGTACTACCGAATTACGGCCGTTTGGGGTGCACACGAAGGTTCATTGTTGCTTTGGGTACTTATCCAAGCAGGTTGGACGGTAGCAGTAGCGACATTCAGCCGTGGTATGCCTCAAGAGTCTGTGGCTCGCGTATTGGCTATCATGGGTTTGATCACTGTCGGCTTCTTGCTGTTCATTATCGTAACTTCTAACCCATTCCTACGTACACTGCCTTTCTTCCCTGTTGATGGTCGTGACTTGAACCCGCTACTGCAAGATCCGGGTTTGATTATTCACCCACCGATGCTTTACATGGGTTATGTAGGTTTCTCAGTAGCGTTCTCTTTTGCTATCGCTTCTCTAATGAGTGGTCGTTTGGATACGGCTTGGGCTCGTTGGTCTCGTCCTTGGACAATTGCGGCTTGGTTGTTCCTAACAATTGGTATCGCTCTGGGTTCTTGGTGGGCTTACTACGAACTTGGCTGGGGTGGCTGGTGGTTCTGGGATCCAGTAGAAAACGCATCTTTCATGCCTTGGCTAGCAGGTACAGCGCTGATGCACTCGCTTGCGGTTACAGAAAAGCGCGGTACGTTTAAAGCTTGGACAGTACTACTTGCAATCTCTGCATTCTCATTGAGTTTACTAGGCACTTTCTTAGTTCGTTCGGGTATCTTGGTATCGGTTCACGCGTTCGCGTCGGATCCGGCTCGCGGTATGTTTATTCTAGGCTTCTTAGTCTTCGTTATCGGTGGTTCACTATTGCTGTTCGCAGTGAAAGGTGCATCAGTACGTGTTCGTGGTAACTTCGATCTAGTCTCTCGTGAAAACGCACTACTAGGTAACAACATCCTGTTGATTGCTGCTCTAGTGGTGGTGCTAGTTGGTACTCTACTACCGCTCGTTCACAAACAGTTGGGTTTGGGCTCGGTATCTATCGGTGCACCATTCTTCGACATGTTGTTCTTCTGGTTAATGATTCCGTTCTCGTTCCTGTTGGGTATCGGTCCTCTTATCCGTTGGAAGCGTGACAACCTATCTAAGCTTGTTAAGCCGATGGTCATTTCAGGTGTACTCTCGTTAGGATTGAGTGCGCTATTGGTGACGGTACTGGCTGATCGTTTCAGTGGTACTGCGTTTGCTGGTTGGGTGATGGCATTCTGGATCATCTTCATGCATGGCTTCGAACTGCATGAACGTGCGACTTACCGTCATACATTTATGAAAGGTCTGACTAAGTTACCTCGCAGTCACTGGGCTATGGTGTGTGGTCACATCGGTTTAGCGGTAACTGTGATTGGTATCGCGATGGTACAGAACTACAGTATTGAACGTGATGTTCGTCTGGCACCAGGTGAGAGCTACCAGCTTGAAGAGTACGACTTCCTATTTACGGGTGTTCGTGACAAAGATGGTCCAAACTACGATGGTTACATTGCTGATTTTGAAATTACAAAAGAAGGCAAATACATCAACACGCTTCATGCAGAAAAACGTTTCTACACGACTGCTAAGTCTATGATGACAGAAGCGGCGATTGATCGTGGCGTAACACGTGACCTTTACATTGCTATGGGTGAACGTTTAGACGACAACAAATCTTGGGCTGTACGTATCTACTACAAACCATTTGTACGTTGGATCTGGGCGGGCTCTTTGATCATGTCTCTTGGTGGTGCTATCGCTATCAGTGACCGTCGTTACCGTTTCCGTAAGCCATCTAAAAAGTCGGCTAAAGAGCAGGAGGCTTAACTCGAATGAACAAAAAGATTTTATTCATTCCATTGATTGCGTTCATGGTTCTAGCGGGAATCTTTGCAACGCAATTAGTGCGCAATCAGTCGGGCGATGACCCGACTAAACTTGAATCGGTATTAATTGGTAAACCAGTACCTCAGTTTGATCTAGAAGACTTAGAGCAACCAGGTAAGCTTCATGATCAAGCGATCTTCCAGGGCGAACCTCTACTGCTTAATGTGTGGGCGACTTGGTGTCCTACTTGTTACGCAGAGCACTCATACTTGAACAAGCTTGCTGACAAGGGCGTTAAGATCATTGGTTTGAACTATAAAGATGATCGTAATAAGGCTGTGGGTTGGCTAAAAGAGTTGGGTAACCCATACCTGATCAGTCTGTTCGACGGTAACGGGATGCTAGGTCTAGACCTTGGTGTATATGGTGCTCCTGAGACTTTCCTAATCGACGCTAACGGTGTCGTTCGCTATCGCCATGTGGGTGATGTCAACCCAGCGAACTGGGCATCGACGCTTGAGCCGATGTACAACGAGTTGTTGGAGGAAGCGAAATGATTAAGAAGGCTCTGATTACTTTATTTGCTACGTTTGCGATTTCAGCGACTGTGTCTGCAGCGCCTATCGAGTTTCATGAATTCGATAACGCTGACCAAGAACAGCAGTTTAAAGAGCTGAGCAACACGCTGCGTTGTCCTAAATGTCAGAACAACACGATTGGTGACTCGAATGCTGAATTAGCGGTCGACTTGCGTCAAAAAGTGTACGAGATGACAAAAGATGGTAAGTCGAAGCAAGACATCATTGATTACATGATTGCTCGTTACGGTAACTTCGTTACTTACAATCCGCCATTAACACTTGCGACGTCGATCCTTTGGATCGGTCCATTTGCAGTGGTTGTGTTTGGATTTGGCTTGATCATTTTACGAAGCAGAAAGTCAAAATCACAAGCGGCAACAGAGTCAGATAAAGACTGGGATGCAGATAAAGAAGCACGTTTAAAAGCGTTACTCGATGAAGAGAACGACGGAGATAAACAGTAATGACTCTATTTTGGGTTTCGACCATTATTCTTTCGCTAGCAGCAATCTTGATGATTGTTCTGCCTTTTATCAATAAAAAGGCAAACAACGATGATGTGCTTCGCGATGAATTGAACAAAGCATTCTACAAAGATCGCCTTGATGAGTTAGAAGTAGAAGCAGAAGAAGGTCTTGTTGATAACCAACAGGAACTGATCGCTGATTTGAAACAATCTCTGCTTGATGATGTTCCTGCTAAGCAAGAGATGAAAAAGACTCATATCTCAACGCTTGGCGTGGTTGTTCCATCAATCATTTTGGTTGTTGCAGTTACCTACGGTATGTACTTTAAGTTTGGTGCGCTAGACAAGGTTCAACACTGGCAAGAAGTGAGCAATAACCTTCCTGAGCTATCTAAAAAGCTAATGTCATCAGAAGGCGGTACACTAACCGATGATGAACTTGAAGATTTGACACTAGCACTACGTACTCGCTTGCATTACCAACCAAAAGATTCAACGGGTTGGCTGCTACTGGGTCGTATTGCGCTGGCTAACCGTGATGCACAAACCGCGATTGATGCGATGGAACGTGCTTATAAGCTAGAGCCTAAGGACGAAGACGTTCAACTTGGCTTTGCACAAGCACTGATGTTGTCTCCAGATGAGGCAGAGCAAAACCAAGCTCGCTTGCTTCTAAGTCGTTTGGTTCAAAACGATTACGTTGATCTTCGTGTGTTCTCGCTACTCGCATTCGATGCATTTGAGCGTCAAGATTACCCAGGCGCGGTTAAGTACTGGAGCATCATGCAACAGATGATTGGTCCACAAGACAGCCGTTACGAAATGCTTTCTCGCAGCATCGAAAGTGCTCAGAAGAAAATGGGCGATGCGATGGGTGTTGACCAAGGCAAGAGTGTTGCAGTAACACTTGATCTGTCTGCTGATGTGAACGCAGATCCTAATTCAGTGCTAGTTGTCTCTGTACACCGAGCGGATGGTTCACCAATGCCTATCGCAGCAGCTCGTTATCCGTTAGGCTCTTTTCCTCGCACGGTTGTACTGGATGACGGTAACAGCATGATGCAAGGTCAAAAGCTGTCTAGTCTTGAAACTCTGATGGTTAGAGCTAGGCTTGATACAGATGGTAACGTTTCAACTCGCGATGGTGATTGGTACGGTGAGAGTGAAGCGGTTGAATTGGGTGAACCTGTGACCATTAATATCAATAAGCAATATTAATCATCATTTTGCATAGGTGTTAGCTATTCCGATTTATAAACAAACGGTATAGACTTACGCAAACAATTGAGGCCAGCGATTGCTGGCCTTTTTTATTATTCCTTATGGAAAAGGTGATATGTCTATCAGTGTTTTAAGACTCTCGAGTTTACTCTTTATCGCAAGCTTAACGGTGGGCTGCTCTAGCGCGCCAGATGAAAGCAACAATGATAATCTCGAAACCTTTGAATACGTCGAAGAGTCCCACCCGAATGATCCCTTTGAAGGTTTCAACCGAGCGATGTGGAATATTAACTACGAGTATTTAGATCCTTATTTAGTTCGCCCTGTTTCTCTCGCTTATGTTGACTACACTCCTGTGCCAGTACGTTCTGGTATCTCCAACTTTCTAGCCAACTTAGACGAACCATCAAGCATGGTGAATAACCTCATCATGGGTAATGGTGAGAAAGCGCTCGACCACTTTAACCGTTTTTGGATTAACTCAACATTTGGCCTGTTAGGCTTAATCGATATTGCTAGCGAAGCCGGGATCACCAAATATGATGATAAGTCCTTTTCTGATGCGATTGGTCATTACGGAGTAGGGAATGGTCCGTACTTTATGGTGCCAGGTTATGGTCCTTTAACGACACGTGAAGTGACTGAGACCGTTGATGGTCTGTATGTTCCTCTGTCTTTCTTGAATTTTTGGGCGAGCTTAGGTAAATGGGCTTTCGAAGGTATGGAAACACGTGCCCAGTTAGTTTCGCAAGAAGCACTGCTGGACGACTCTCCAGACCCATACGCGCTAACACGTGATGTCTACATCCAACGTCGTGACTTCAAAGCTGAGATTGAACCAGAAGAGGTGGATCTTGAAGAAGAAGATTTCATCGATGGTTATCTAGAAGACTACTAGAAACTCGATTTAGGAAACCGATAAAAGAAAGGCTCGATGTTGAAAACAACATCGAGCCTTTTTAATGCTTTCTACTTTTAGAACAGTAGATTAGAAGCGGTAGTTAGCTTGTACACCAACTAGCCAGATGCTACCAGTTACTTCACCTTCGAAGCTGCCACCAAACATATCAGCACCACCGAAGCCTGGGTCTGTTTCATGCATTTTAGCGTCTTTCGCTAGAATGTAAGTGAAGCCAGCGTCTAGTGTTAGTTGCTCAGACCATTGGTAACCTGCACCAATACTTAACCAAGTACGGTCTGTTTCTGGAATCGTTGCTGTGCGGTGTTCTTCGCTTACTGCTGATGTATCGTAAGCAATACCAGAACGTAGAGCCAACTTAGGTGTCATTTGGTATGTAGTACCAATCGCAAAGCGGTAGTTGTCTTCCCAGTTTTCTTGCTTGATTTCTACACTATTTTCACCTGGGAAATCGGCAACAAGCTCCTTAAAGCTACTCCAGTTTGTCCAGTTAATGCTCGCATGAACTGCTACTTTATCTGTTAATTGATGGAAGCTAGCAAGTTCAGCTGTTGCTGGAAGAGCAAGATCCATTGAACCATTTTTGTGGGCTGTTGGGTTTGCTTGGTTAAAGCCGAAGCCTTTCGCGTAACCTTCTAGCGTTAGGTCTACCTCTGACTTATAGGTGAAACCTACGCGGTTACTTTCATTGATTTGCCAAGCTGTACCAACTTGCCAGCCCCACGCTGTGTCATCGCCTTCCATATATTTCAGAGCAGTACCTGGCTGCAGTGGAACTAGAGAGTTCGCAGTAGATACTGCACCAAAGCTACCTTCAGCCATGATGTAACGTATACCACCACCAATAGATACACTTTCATGTACTTGGTATGCCGCGTTTAGGTTTAACTCCATTGTAGTAACGCTTGCTTCGTTACCGTGGTTTGCACCACCGAAGTCTTTACCTAGGTCAGTTTCCATACCGTAATTAGTGCCAGCAGCAAAACCTAGTGCGAATTTGTCGTTGTACTTATGAGAAACATAAAAGTTTGGAATTACTGCACTGTGTGCGAAATCACTCGAGTTTGCTGATGATTGCTTAATACCTGTTTGAGTTAGGTAAGTGGATGTGCCGTCGATGTCGATGTTTGGATCAACATAGATAGCACCAACTGAAACTTGAGTACCTTCTAGATAAGTTAGCATTGCAGGGTTACGCCATTGTGCGTCTGCACCGTCAGCCATTGCTGCTTCACCAGCGTATGCGCGACCTAGGCCTGTTGCTGAGTATTCTGCTAGTTGAAAGCCTGCTGCTTGAGTCACAGTAGAAGTTGAAAGTAGTCCAACTGCCACTGCAGTAGATAGAAGAGTCTTATTCATTTTCATTATTATGTTCGCTGAATTATAAGTATTTAGTAGCGTGATTCTACTTTTAGAGTCATTACTTTAAAAACGAAATTCGAATAAAACAGTGTTTTAGGGATTTAATGAGTAATTGTGACTAATTATTAGGTAAATAGTCTGAATGTTTCGGCTGTGTTGCGAAATTTGAGCGTACACTTGTAGCTATAAATAGCCTGTGTAGGCTACAGCTGTGAGCCTAAATTGATGTTAGTCAGGGGCTTAGGTACTAAAAAAGGGTCGCATAAAGCGACCCTTTGATATTTATAACCTAGCTTATATTAGAAGCTGCGGCTGTATTGTAGGCCTAGTAGGATTGCATCAGCGTGTGTTGTTGCTTCAATTGATGAAATTGTAGTTCCTGATATTTCAGTAGTTTCATTGACTTTTACATCATCGCCCAGTAGATAAGTGAAGCCGAAATCTACGTTTGAAGCTGTATCAATGTGGTATGTGAAGCCAGCAGAGAACCATTGACGATCAGAATCTGGTACCGAAACTGATGTAATGCTGTCTTGGGCGCTTGTGTCATACATGTAACCGGCACGTAATGTCCAATCTTTATTCATGTAGTAAGTAGTACCAAGAGCGTAATGCATCCCATCTTGCCATTTATACTCATTTAACTCACCGGCTTTGTCAGCCTCTAGTACGTCAAATGCGCTCCAACCAATCCATTGAACGCTATAGTGAACAGCAAATTTAGAGTCTGGTAGCATATGGTAACCAGAGAACTCAATCATGCTAGGTAACGGCATATTTAATGTATCGTTTTTGTATGTCGCGTTAACCACATCACCTGTTGCTGGGTTCACTCCAATACCAGTAATATCACCTTCAGCTTCTAGAGTTGGACTGTAACGATATGCTAAGCCAAATCTATTATCTTTATCTAGCTCGAAAACTGTACCTAAGTTAAAGCCTACAGCCCAACCGTCAGCGTCTGCATCTAGAGCCGTGTATTCCTGAACACCTGTAGGGTTTGCTACATTGTTAGGCAGCGTAATTTTACGCTCAAGCTTGCCTTGTCCGTAGATGAAGTCTAAACCTGCACCAAAGCTCCACTGTTCATTCAAACGGTATGAGCCAGCAACCCCTAAGTTCATACTTTTAACATCAGTTAGACCACCATACTCAGAACCGGCAAACGAATTGTCAAACTCAGTTTTCGTACCAAAGTTAGTGTAGGCATTGACGCCCCATGCAAATTGGTCATTAACAGGTACAATTAAGTGGATGTTAGGTGCGATAGAAGTATCACCCGCATCGTCATAGTTTGAAGGTGTTGAACCAGTTAATGCGCTAGTGTAAGTGGCATCTTTGACTTCAATTTTTGAAGTGATCGAAGTGAAACCCAAAGATAGTTCAACTTTATCAAACAATGCCATTGCAGCTGGGTTACGTGCCATTACTGACGCGTTATCTGCGATTACTGCATCACCAGCGAAAGCACGGCCGATACCGGTTGCTGATTGTGCGTTAAGTTGAAAACCTGCTGCCATCGCTTGCGAAGACGCCAGTGTAATTGTTACTGCTAAAAGAGACTTTTTAAACAGACGCGTGTTGTTGGTAGTCATTCATTTATTCCTTTATATATCCGCCTCTACAGGGCGATTAATTTGAGCAATTGCTCAATGGTGGCTGATCCTATTCGCAAGTATACGATATACAAATCCGACCATTGGAAAATTTGAGTGGAAAATTATGGAAATGACGCCTATCTGGCACGAAAATGGTGCTAAATGCTGTTTTTTAGAGTTTTAACTCTAGAGTTGTTTGCCCTGTGAATGGATTGGTGTTTTATTTATAAATAAAGCCCAGCAATATCAAGAATATAATTGCTGGGCTTTTAATTGAGGGGCTTTGAGAGATGATTAGCTCATCGGTTTGATCATTATCGTCAGCTTTTCTGAGATTTTAGAAACATCCTCGCCATTTTCACCAACGAGTATCAAACTGCTGTTATCAATTGGCGTTACCGAACCTGACATTCCTTTTTCGTCAAAGTCGACCGGTTTGTCTGTCGGGATGCTAGTCAGAAATAGTGTAACTTTGCCTTTTTCACCCTGGAATACCATGTGCACTGCGTTAGACTTCCCAAAACCACAATGGTTCAGGTAATAGACGTGGTATGGGAAAGCTTCATCAAACTGAAAAGCAAATGGGTTCATTTTTGCATTGATTTGCTGTGATGTAACTTGTTCATCGATAGTGCTCACAAAGCTTTTTTCATCAATAACATGTTTCATCGCCGTATCAGCCAAGCTTGCTTGTGCTGGAGATACTAATGCATTCCCCCAGTTTACTTGGCCAACCAATAGACCAGCAACAAACGCTACAGAAGCCGCCATTGCCATTGCACGTCTCGCAAACGTAGGCCTTACGACTTTGCTCTCTTCGCTTGAGGTTTGATTGAACAGAATGCGATCGGCAAGATCGTCTGGCACGTCTACATTCATTGCAGAGTGGATCTGTTTATCAAGCGATAGTACGTCATCTAAAAATTTACTGTTAGCTTCACTGCTCGCGGCTGCATCAACAATATCTTGTGTGCGCTGTTTAGGTTCCGACAATACACGACGACGAAATTCTAAATCATCCATTATGTTGCCCCCTCTCTGCTTCTTCTGTATCCAGCATCTCTTTCAATTGGTTTCGAGCTCTGAATAAACGTGTCATCACCGTGTTTTTGTTGAGATCCAGAATATCCGCGATCTCGTCACCACTAAAACCACCAATCACTTGTAAGAAGAGAGGTTCACGGTAATCAATTTCAAGTTTCATGATCTGGACTTGCAACCATTGGTGTTGATGGTGCGGGTCATCACTGACACTAGCATCATTACCATGATCGTCGATATCAACCAGATCAAACTGTTTGCGTTCAAAACGTCGAGCATTCTCGCGGCGCAAGATAGTAATCAGCCAAGACTTCGCGGCTTTTTCATCTTGTAGGCTATCGAGTGATTTCCAAGCACGAAGGCAAGTTTCTTGCACTAAATCTTCGGCAATGCTTTTGTCTTTGCATAACCAATAGGCGTAGCGAAAGAGGTCACGGTGATAGGCACGTACGAGTGCTTCGTATTTTCTTTGTTTGTCCATATCAGAGTTGACCGGACGCTTGGCTTTTTTCTTTCCAAACATTTTTATTATTGACACACGAGCCTCCATAATTGCTCTGCGTATAGCTGTCCTCTATACGTTGTGCTTCGTTTTATAATCTGTTTCGTCTTTAGAGCGAACGAGCGGCAGGAAATCGTAAAATCACATTAAAATTGATCTACTTCAAAATCTAAGACCCTGAAAAAGTTATAGTACACCTTGTCGTCTAGTTAGTCATTCGTGGCTAGCATGTTGAGCAAGACGGCACTTCCTTTTGAAGGCTGACTTTACTTTCTCCTAATCAGGAAACTGATTATTTCAATTGGCGTTAAGTTAATTGCTTTATACACATTCCGACCACACAGTATTGTGTGGTTTTTTTTTGGTTCATCGCGGCTTTCCGGGGAAAGCCGCTTTTATCTTCAAGAAGAAGTAGTCTGTATCTCGATACCCATACCCCATTCGCTTGATTAACTTTATTTTGTTGTTTATCCCTTCCAATGTGCAGGTGTTGAGCGGATAACTTGCCGATCCAATAATACCGTGAAGATAAGGCCTCAGTTTTCGTGCGAACTCTTTCAATGGCTTAATTCCACTTTCTTGCACTTGTGCCCACCATACCTCC